>JBAWEN010000528.1:0-1641 GCA_049591215.1 Methylocystis sp.
GCCAGATCGGCGAGATCATCTCGGCCAAGCCGCAGGCGCGGCGGCGCATTTTGGAGGAGGCGGCGGGCGTCGCCGGCCTTCATTCGCGCCGCCACGAGGCGGAGCTGCGCCTCACCGCCGCCTCGGAGAATCTGACCCGGCTGGAAGATGTGCTGAGGCAGGTCGACAGCCAGGCCGACAGTCTGCGCCGACAGGCGCGCCAAGCCGGGCGCTATCGCCAAATCGCCGCGCAAATCCGCCAGAACGAGGCGCTGGCCGCGTTGATCAATTATCGCGCCGCGAGCGGGCAGCTGGAGCAGGCGGAGCGCAAACGCGAACAGGACGCGGAACTCGTCACGGGGCGCACGCTGGAGCAGGCGCGAACGGCGCGCGAGCAGGCGATCGCCGCGCATGAGCTGCCGCCGCTGCGCGAGAAGGAGGCCGAGGCCGGCGCCGCGCTGCATCGGCTGATCGTCGCCCGCGACGCGCTCGACGGCGAGGAAAAGCGCGCCGGCGAGCGCATTCACGAATTGACCCGCCATATCGAGCAGTTCTCCCGCGATCTCGAGCGCGAACGGGCGCTGATCGAGGACGCGGCCGAGGTGACCCAGCGTCTGGAGGAAGAGCGCGGCGAACTTTTAGGGGCCGACGCGGAAGCGCAAGAACGCGAGCGTGAGGCCCGCGAGACGGTCCAGCGGATCGAGGCGGCGCTGCGCGCGACCGAGGCGGAGCTTGGGGGCGCGCAAGAGAGTCTCGCCTCGGTGAACGCCCGCCGCGACACGCTGGAAGCCGCGATCGCCGAAGAGAACCGCCGCCACGCCCGCTTCGAGGCGGAACTAACCCGCGTCGAGACCGAATTCGCGCTGATCGCCAGCGAGGGGGGCGGCGCGCAGGAATTAGCGCGGCTTGAAGAAGCTTTGCAATTGGCCGACGAAGAAGCGGAGGCGGCCGATCTCGCCGCGCGAGAGCGCGAAGACGGCCACAAGGCGGCGCGCGAAGCCGAAAACGCCGCGCGGGCGCCGCTCGAGGCCGCGGAGCGACGCGCTCAGCGGCTGGAGACCGAAGTCCGCACGCTGGAAAAGCTGCTGCAATCGGGTTCCGGCGGGCTTTGGGCGCCGGTGCTGGAGCAAATCGCCGTCGCGAAGGGTTACGAGACCGCGCTCGGCGCGGCGCTCGGCGACGATCTCGACGCGTCCGCCGAAACCTCCGCCCCGGCGCATTGGGCGCCGACCTCCGGCGATGGAGACCCCAGGCTGCCGCCCAATGTGCGGCCCTTGAGCGAATTGGTGGAAGCGCCCGCGGCGATGGCGCGCCGGCTGCGGCAGATCGGCGTCGTGCTGCGCGGAGAGGGGGCGAGCCTGCGCGCGTTGCTCGCGCCCGGCCAGCGGCTTGTCTCGAAGGAGGGGGATCTCTGGCGCTGGGACGGCTTCACCCAGGCCGCCGAAGCGCCGACCGCAGCGGCCCGTCGCCTCGTCGAAAAGAACCGGCTGGGCGATCTGCGCGCTGAGGCGCTCATCGCCAGGGCGCAGGCCGACGAGGCCGGCGAAACGGCGCAAATGGCGGGCGAGGCGGCGCGGGAGGCCGCCATGATCGAGAGCGAGGCGCGCGAGGCCCAACGACGCGCGCGCGCGCATCTGGACGAAGCGAGGGCGCGCCACGGCG
>JBAWEN010000529.1:0-1892 GCA_049591215.1 Methylocystis sp.
GAATATGTCGTCAAACGGCGTCGAATTTAAACTAAAAAGATTGTTGGATGATAATGGGTGGCAAACCGAGCTAGAAAACCTGCTGCGTCAAAATGCAGGGGATGGCCGTGAGTAACTATTGGGGCGAACGGCTCCCGCCGTGTTGCTTTTGCGCATTGTCGCCTCCTAATTCGAGACCGTGTGCTGAGGCATATATGCGCATTTAGCCAACACCCCCTCACCCCCCGCGTAGCGCGTTCAGCACCTTCAGGCCGGCGCGGCCGTCGCGCTTCATGCCGATCTTGCCCTCGAAATCGGCGATGGCTTCCTTGGTCTGCGTGCCGATCACGCCGTCGGGTTCGCCGACATTGTAGCCGCGCCGGTTGAGCAGCGCCTGCAACTCCCGCCGCTCCTCGCGCGACAGGCCGGGATCGTCGGTCGGCCAGGGCGTCTGGATGCCCGGCCGGCCGCGCAACCGATCGGACAAAACGCAAATCGCCAGCGCGTAGGATTCGGCGGCGTTGTAGCCGTAAACCGCGTCGAAGTTGCGCGTCACGATAAAGGCTGGGCCGTTCCGCCCCGCCGGCAGCAGCAGCGCCGCGCGGCCCTCGCCGAGCCCGCCGCCATCCAGCCGCCGCACGCCATGCGCCGCGAAGGCCGACATCGACTGTCGGTTGGTGCGCCCGGACGGGCCGGAATAACCCTCGGGCAGGCGCACTTCAAATCCCCAGCCAAGGCCGGAAACCCAGCCGGCCTTGCGCAGAAAATTGGCCGTGCTGCCGAGCGCGTCGGCCGGGGAACTGGCGATATTCTTGCGCCCGTCGCCGTCGAGATCGATCGCGGTCGTCAGAAAGGTCGAGGGCATGAATTGCGTATGGCCGAACGCGCCCGCCCAGGAGCCGTTGAATTCTTGCGGCGAGATGTCGCCGTGATCGAGAATTTTGAGCGCCGCCATCAGCTCTTTTTTGAAGTATTCATTGCGGCGCGGGGCCTCGCACACCAGCGTCGCCAGCGATTGCACCACCGGGCGCTTGCCGAAGTTCTTGCCGAAATTCGACTCGACGCCCCACACCGCGACGATGATGGCGGGGTCGACGCCAAAGCGCGCCTGCGCCGCCTGTAGCGACGCCCCGTGCTGATGCAGCAGCGCGCGGCCCTCGTCGACGCGCTCCTCGTCGACCAGCGCGGCGATGTAATCCCACACCGGCGTCGAAAACTCCGGCTGCTTATCCATGAAGCTCACGGCGTCGTTGGGCTCGAGATTGCCCAGCGCGCTGGAAATGGTCTGCTCGGAAACGCCGGAAGCGGCGGCGGAATGGCGAAGACCCGTGAGGCAAGAGCCCCAATCGGCCCGCGCGGGCGCGGCCACGAGAAAAAGAGCGGCGAGGACGGCGGGAAGGAGGCGAGCGTCGTTCATGGGGCGATAATAGCCCAAGTCGGTTAACGCGCGATAACTATCGAGGGAGGCCCCTCCCCTCTCCCGCCCGCGGGAGAGGGTGTCGCGCCGAAGGCGTGACGGGTGAGGGCGCTCGGGAAGTTCCAACCCAGCCGCGGCGCTCCTCATCCGACTCCGCTTCGCGGAGCCACCTTCTCCCACAAGCGGCGGACGGATTCGCTCTTCGCCGAGCGAAGGCTGTGCGCTTTCAATGCTCTAGCTCACCTTACGGTGCTGAAAAAGTGTCGCCGGGCGGGAACTACTGGCGGCTCGCTGGGTTGTCATAGTCATCGCGGAGCGCGGAGGGTGCTCGAAATATATGAAGGGGCTAATCATGAACATAGCACGCAAACTTTTGACGGCCGGCGTCGCCGCGGCGGTGCTCGTGGCGGGCGTCGCGACCACGACGACCGACGCCTTGGCGATGCGAGGCGGCGGGGGCCATGGCGGTTGGGCCCGCGGCGGCGTGGGTATGCAT
>JBAWEN010000530.1:0-5387 GCA_049591215.1 Methylocystis sp.
GTCAAACGCGATAAAAATTGTCAGCCACGAAAAACCGACCCGCGCGCCACGGCGCGGCGCGCGCGAGATTCGATCGCGGTTTGACAAGTTCATCGCGCCCCGACGCCAAGGAGCAGCAAAACGCCAATGATCGCGCGATACGCGACAAAGGGCCATGCCGAAAACCGTTCGAGAATGCGCATTAGGCTCCAAATCGCAGCGAAGGCGGAGATCGAGGCGACAACCAGGCCTAGCGCCAGAATCGACCAGCCGTGGACGTCGAGGTGCGCCTTAACCAATTTATACAGTTCGTGAACGCCGGCGCCGGCTATGGCCGGAAGGCCGAGCAGAAAGGAAAAGCGCGCCGCTTCCTCACGCTTGAGATCCAGAAACAGCGCGGCGGTCAGTGTCGAGCCCGAACGAGAGACGCCGGGGATCAGCGCGCCGACCTGGGCGAGCCCGACGATCATCGCGTCTTTCAGCGTCATATGCTCCAGCGTGCGGGTGTGATTGCAATAGAGTTCCGCGAGTGCGAGCAGAGCCGCCATGACGAGACAGGAAATGCCGATCACGGTCAGCGAGCGTAGCGGCGAACCGCAAGCGTTGAGCGTATGCGACAGCGCGAGGCCGGCCAGCATCACCGGCAATGACGCGAGCACGATCCAAACCGTGAAGCGGAACGTCCAATCTTGATAATCGCGCCTTTTCGCGGCGCCGATCGCGCCTAAAACCAGCCCGCGCACGTCGGGCCAGAAATAAGAGATGACGGCGGCGAGCGCGGCGAGCTGCATCGCGGCGGAAAAGGCGGAGCCAGGGTCCTGCCAGCCAAACAGCGCTGGCACGATGCGCATATGCGCGGTCGAGGAGATGGGCAGCAATTCGGTCACGCCCTGTACGACGCCGAGAAAGGCCACTTTCATATAGCCGAGATCGACGAAGCCGGTGTCGAGACCCTCTGTGCAAGCGGTCGCCATTTATTTTCCCACCAAGATTTGAGGTCCTTTTGCTCAATGAATCGCCTACGATGTTTAACAAAACCTTGTCTAAAGACCGCTTCGTCCGATCAAGGCCTCCATCGCGCGCCGGCCGGCGCGGCTCACCCCGCGCTCAGCGAAACATCGCCGCCGTCTTCAACAGCGTGATCCAGACGCCCCAGGCCAACGGCGAGCCGACCGCGATCCAGGCCGCGACAACGAGCGCGAGGGAGCCGCCGCCCGCGTCCGACGGCGGCGTTGACGCAGCGGCCTCGCGCGCGGTCGGCTCCCGCGCTTCCTCCATGAAATCTTCGAAATCGGCGTGGATTTCGCTTTCCTCCTGGGCGATTTGCGCCGGGGAAACTTTCTTACTCGCCGCCACTTCCTCGTCGGTCATGAAGAACCGCGCCGCGACCGGCCGCACCAATAAATTGCAGGCGAAACCAAGGACGAGGAGTCCGGCGAGGATATACATCGTCTGGTTGTAGACGGCCTCGCGCGGAATGCCCGCCTTGAGCTGATGGTCGTGGAAATAATTGACCAGCATTGGCCCCATAACCCCCGCCGTGGACCACGCCGTGAGCAGGCGGCCATGGATCGCGCCCACCATATGGGTGCCGAACATATCGGCGAGATAGGCGGGAATCGTGGAAAAACCGCCGCCGTACATGGTCAGGATCACGCAAAACAACAGCACGAAAAGAAAAACGACGCCATTATGGGCGGTCGTAGGCGCCAAGGCGTAAAGACAAAAGCCCAGCGCGAAGAAAAGAGCGAAAGTCAGCTTGCGCCCCAGTCGGTCCGAGACGCTCGCCCATCCGAGGCGCCCGAAAATATTGCACAGGCTCAACAGGCCCGTGAAGCCCGCGGCGATTTCCGCGATCTTCTTCCGTTGGTCGACGTTCAGGCCATCGAAACCGATGTCGAGTCCCAGCAAATGGCCGCCGAACACCTCCTGCAACATCGGCGAGGAAATGTACAGCACGCCGATGCCGGCGCTCACGTTTAACGTCAGCACGCCCCACAGGAGCCAGAACTGCGGCGTCTTCCAGGCCGTATCGAGGTGCACATGGCGATGGGTGACCATCGAATCGGCCGCCACCGCGGGGGGCGTCCAGCCCTCGGGCGCCCAGTCGTCGCGCGGAACGCGGTAGCCGAGCGCCCCGCAGATCATGAACACGAAATAGATCGCCGCCAGCGCGACGAAGGTTTGCCATACGCCGACAGACTCGCTCGTCGCGAAATGGCTCATCAGGCGGTCGGCGAGCGGCGCGCCGATCATCGCGCCGCCGCCAAAGCCCATGATGGCGAGGCCCGTCGCTAGACCGCGCCGGTCGGGAAACCATTTCATCAGCGTCGAGACTGGCGAGATATAACCGAGCCCAAGACCGATTCCGCCGATCACGCCCGAACCGAGCCACAGCAAGTAGATCTGGTGCGAATAGACTCCGAGGGCGGATATCAAGAGGCCTCCGCACCAGCAGCAGGCCGAGGCGAGTCCGGCCTTGCGCGGGCCGGCGGTCTCCAGCCAATGGCCGAATATGGCGGCCGAGGAGCCCAAGAACACGATCGCAAGACTGAACGTCCAGCCCAGCGCCTTGTTCTCCCAATCGCAATCGGTCGCGAACAGCGACTGGAGAATGCTCAACTCATCGGAGCAGATTTTTGGCGCGACGACGCCGACCGCGCGTTGCAGCGGCAGCCAGAATACGCTGAACCCATAGATCATGCCGATACATAGGTGGATCGCCAGGGCCGCTGGCGGAACCAGCCAGCGGTTAAACCCAGGCGCGGCCACGGTGCGTTCGCGGCTAAGGAAACTCGAACTAGGGGGCGTCGCCTTCAGCATTGGCCTCTTTCCACTGGTTGGCGGCGGACCGGAGCGCTAGGTGACGCTGCGTTCGATGATACGCGCCAGGTCCGTCATGATCGCGTTGAGGTCGAAGTTCTTGGGCGTATAGACCGCCGCCACGCCCTCTTCGCGCAACAGCTTTTCGTCGGCGGGCGGGATAATGCCCCCAACGACCAGCGGCACCCCCGCGAGACCCTCGTCCTTCATCCGCTGCATGACCTCATGGGCCAGCGTCACATGCGAGCCCGACAGAATGGAGAGGCCGACGCAATGCACGCCCTCCTTTTTCGCGGTTTCGACCAGTTCCTTGGGCGTCGAGCGGATGCCGGCGTAGATCACGTCGAAACCGGCGTCGCGGGCGCGCACGGCGATCTGCTCGTCGCCATTCGAATGGCCGTCGAGCCCCGGCTTTCCAACCAGGAACTTGGCGCGTTTGCCGATCTTGGTGGAGACGCGCTGCACCTCGCCGCGCACGTCGTCGAGCGCGCCGCCGACCTGCCGCGCCGTCGACGAGACGCCCGTCGGCGCGCGATATTCGCCAAATACGCCGCGCAAAACATTGCCCCATTCGCCTGTCGTGACGCCGGCCTTGGCCGCCGCGATCGAGGGCTCGACCATGTTGCGTCCTTCCTTGGCGGCTTGCGAAAGCTGGTCCAGCGCGGCTTGGGCGGCCTTGGCGTCGCGCTGCTCGCGCCACGCGTTCAGCCGGGCGATTTGTTCCGCTTCGACATGGGGCGGCACCACCATGATCTGGTTGTCGCCCGCCGTCAGCGGCGAGGGCTCGCCGCCAGTGAATCTATTGACGCCGACGACCACCTGCTCGCCAGCCTCGATCGCCTCCAGGCGCGCGGTGTTGGACTCGACCAGCTTCGATTTCATATAGCCGCTTTCGACGGCGGCGGCCGCGCCGCCGAGCGCATCGATCTTGGCCAGTTCGGCCAGCGCCTCTTCCTTCAGCGCCGCGACCTTGCGCGAGACTTCGCTGGAGCCGTCAAAAATGTCGCCATATTCCAATAGGTCGGTCTCATAGGCCATGATCTGCTGCATGCGCAGCGACCACTGCTGATCGAAGGGGCGCGGCAGGCCGAGCGCCTCGTTCCAGGCCGGCAATTGCACCGCGCGGGCTCTCGCGCCCTTCGAGAGCACCACCGCGAGCATCTCGATGAGAATGCGCGTGACGTTGTTTTCCGGCTGCTGTTCGGTGAGGCCGAGCGAATTGACCTGCACGCCATAGCGGAACCGGCGCAGCTTCTCGTCCGCGACGCCGTAGCGCTTGAGGACGATTTCGTCCCAAAGCTCGGTGAAGGCGCGCATTTTGCACAGTTCCGTGACGAAACGCATTCCGGCGTTCACGAAAAAGGAAATGCGTCCAACGACCTGAGCGAAATCCTCCGCCGAGAGTTCGCCGGACTTCTTAACATTGTCGAGCACCGCGACGGCCGTCGCCAGCGCATAGGCGAGCTCTTGGACCGGGGTCGCCCCGGCCTCCTGCAAATGATAGGAGCAGACGTTTATCGGATTGAATTTGGGCGCTTCCTTGGTCGTGAACAGGATCAGATCCTGCGTCAGCCGCAGCGAGGCCGTGGGCGGAAACACATAGGAGCCGCGCGAAAGGTATTCCTTGATGATGTCGTTTTGCGTCGTGCCCTGCAGCTTCGCGCGGGGGACGCCCTGTTTCTCCGCGGCCGCGATGTAAAGCGCCATCAGCCAGACGGCGGTGGCGTTAATCGTCATCGACGTGTTCATCTGCCCAAGCGGAATGCCCTCGAACAGCGCGCTCATATCGCCCAGATGCGAGACCGGAACGCCGACCTTCCCGACTTCGCCGCGCGACAAGGGATGATCGCTGTCGTAGCCCGTTTGCGTCGGAAGATCGAAAGCGATGGATAAGCCCGTCTGGCCCTGAGCGAGGTTGGAGCGATAGAGCAGATTGGACTCCCGCGCCGTCGAATGGCCGGCGTAGGTGCGAAACATCCAGGGTTTATCGCGGCGGGGCGCGGCGCTATCGGTCATGTTACAGTCCTCCAAGCGTTGCGATACCACAAGCGGGGGTAGACGCGAAAGGCGCCCGCGCGGCGTGCTGGCGCCGCTTTTTAGTCCAACCGCGGACGGCCCCTCTTGGCGCCGCGCCACGCCGCCCCCATATTCACGGCGCCGCGCCCGATCAGGCCGGCTCCAACTCGGAGAGACCCATGTCACCCGAAGAACGCCAACTCCTCGCCGGCATGTTCGAGCGAATCAAGGCAAATTCCGCCGCGCCGCGCGACCAGGAGGCGGAGGCCTTTATCAACGACCAGATCAAGGCGCAGCCAACCGCCCCCTATCTTCTCGCGCAAACCGTGATCGTGCAGGATTTCGCCCTGCAAGCCGCGAACCAAAAGCTGCAACAACTGGAGGCGCGGGTCCATGAGCTGGAGTCCGCGCCAAAGCCCTCAACCAGTTTCTTGGGCAGCCTCCTCGGCGGCGGCGCCCCGTCGGCTCCGCCTCCGCGTCCCGCTCCGCCGCCTGCCTATGGTCAGCCGCAGGGTGGCCCTTGGGGCGCGGCCCCGCCGCCTCCTCCCGGCTATGCGCCGCAGCAGGGC
>JBAWEN010000531.1:0-2427 GCA_049591215.1 Methylocystis sp.
CAAGACAAAAGGGCTCAATCTTCGCCCACTGGGCGTCCGTCAGACAGAATCGGGGCATTGCAAACTCCTTTCGGAGCTTGAATCATCCTTCCGCCAAAATGGGAATCCTGATTCTCAACAGGCCCTAAATCGGCGACCCTTTTTCTCCCTCTCGCGCGAGAAGGAGGGGCGGCGCGCGAGCGAGCGCGAGCTTAGCGCGACAATTTCGGCGTGCCGCGTCTGTATGATACAATGAGATGAATCCGTCCAATGGGAACCCGCGTATGCACATTCTGGATGCGCCACAATCTCGGGACCCTATCGGCGCGGCGCAAGAACAACCACTAAGGAAACTGGGGATCTCCGGCGTGGAAGACGTTCCCTGGGGAACGCATATCTGCCAAGTCTACACCACCCCGGCGGACTTATTGGAGATATTGACGCCTTATTTCAGCGAAGGCTTGAAATCGAACGAGTTCTGCCTCTGGATCACCGCCGAGCCGCTTGGGGTCGCCGCGGCGAAGGCGGCGCTGCGCGGCGCCGTGCCGCGTTTGGACGCATTGCTCGCCAGCGGGCAAATTGAAATTCTCGATCGCCGCGAGTGGCGCGCTTACCTCGGCGGGTTCGAGCGGGACCGCGCGCGCGCGGCATGGTTGAACAAGCTCGAAGCGGCGCTGGAGCGAGGATTCGACGGCTTGCGGATTACTGGCGACACCTACTGGCTAGCGGCGAACGAGTTTGAGCCGTTCATAGAGTATGAGGCCAAGCTCGACCCTGTAATCGCCTGCAACCGCATGCTCGCGATCTGTTCCTATTCGGCGGAAAAATTCGGCATGCGCGAAATTTTCGACGCCATCTCCAACCATGATTTCGCGCTCATCCGAGAACGCGGCCGTTGGGAGGTCCTAACGAGCTACGCGCGCCGCCGGGCCGCCCGGTCTTTGAGGGAAAGCGAGGCGCGGCTGCGGGCCACCGTCGAAGGCGTCGCCGAAGGGATTCTGACGCTCGACGAGACCGGAACCATATTGTTCGCCAATTCCGCGGCGCTGCGAATGTTTGGCTATACCGCGTGCGAAGTAATAGGCAAGAATATCAGCACGCTGGCGCCAGCGACAAGGCGCATTAATTGGGATCGAGTCGCCGCCAAGGTAATGCGGATCTGGAAGAAAAAATTTAGCGGACGCCCCCACGAAGCCGAGGGACTGCATAAAGACGGCTCGCTGTTCCCGATAGAATACGCGACGAGCGAGATTCCGCTCGACGGCCAACGCCTCACGGTCGGATTCGTGCGCGATCTGACCGAATCGCGCAAAACCGAGGAAAGAATGCGAGCGCTGCACGCGGACCGCCTGAACGCCATGGGCGGAATGGCGACGGCGCTGGCGCATGAAATCAATCAGCCGCTCAGCGCGGTCATGACTTACCTCTCCGCGGCTCGACGCTCGCTAAAAATGCCGCCAGAGCTGCGCCCGGAGAATCTGGAAGACACCTTGGGGAAGGCCTCGGTCCAGGCGGCCCGGGCCGCGACGATCCTAAAACACATGCGCCAATTCGTCTCGCGCGGCGAGCCGGACAAAGGCATTCACCGCCTGCATGATCTGATCGCGGAGGCATGCGAACTCACCAATAAGATCGCGAACGCGACAAATGCTCAAACCGTGCTCAAATTGGACGCGAAGGACGATCGCGTCCTCGCCGACAAAATCCAGATTCTGCAAGTCATCGTCAATCTGAAGCGGAACGCCATCGAGGCGATGAGCGCCTCGACAAAACGCCAACTGACGATTTCGACATCATTGACCGGAGACGGCATGATCCGCACCGATATCGTCGACACCGGCGCCGGCTTCATGGAGGACGGCAAGAAGCATGTGTTCGAGCCGTTCGTGAGTAATAAGGTGCATGGAATGGGCGTCGGTCTGACGATCTCCCATTCGATCGTGGAGGCGCATTACGGCGAGCTATGGGGAGTGCCCAATCCCAATGGCGGCGCGATCCTCAGTTTCACCTTGCCGCTGGCGGATTACGATGAATCGCCGGAAGACGGCTTGCGTGAAGGTCGAGCGTAGCGGCGAGCCCGCCGCGCCGGGCGGGAGAAGGGAGGCGCGTCGTTTGATTCGCCTTCAGTAATTTATAAAACAAGGGCATGACGGATGGGCTAGCGCCCAGCGCGGCGATCTTCTATTGCGGTGGTCATGCTGACCACGCGCGCCCCGGCCAAAATCAACCTCACGCTGCATGTGCTGGGACGCCGCGCGAGCGACGGCTATCACGAATTGGAAAGCCTCGTCGCCTTCACCGGCGCCGGCGACGCGCTGTCGCTGGAGCCGGGCGCCGCGCTCTCGCTCGAAGTCGTCGGCCCGACGGCTCAAGCGGCGGGCGCGGGGACGGACAATCTCGTGCTGCGCGCCGCCCGCGAGCTTTCCGCGCGAATTCCTGGTCTGACGC
>JBAWEN010000532.1:0-2482 GCA_049591215.1 Methylocystis sp.
GGATTCAGGTACGATGACGACAACCGATTTCGGTCCGATGATGGATACGGAAATCGGCCGATTCACGGTGGGCTTCATTTCTACGGAAACCGGAACTCCAAGCCGCTGGCTTCCGGAACGCTCGTCAGGTGCGGTAAGGCTCAAGGCATCCTCACGCATTCCCTGTCGCCGGCGCCAAGTATTAGACTTCCGCCACTACACGGTGGCAGCCTTCCCCCTCTTTTGGAACGTGAAACAGACATTGAACGACTCATCCTCCCCCCTAAGACTCTTACTCGTCGTCGCGGCCGCGCTGGTCGACGCCGATGGCCGCGTGCTGCTCGCGCAGCGCCCGCCGGGCAAGCAGCTCGCAGGCCTGTGGGAGTTTCCCGGCGGCAAGATCGACCCCGGCGAGCGGCCCGAGCAGGCGCTGGCGCGCGAACTTGGCGAGGAGCTTGGCATAGACGCCTGCGTCTCCTGCATGCAGCCGCTTGCATTCGCCAGCCACGCCTATGAGGATTTTCACCTGTTGATGCCGCTGTTCGTCTGCCGGCGCTGGGACGGGCTCGTCTCGCCCAGGGAAGGACAGGCGCTGCAATGGGCGCGCCCGCGCGACTTGCGCAAATTCCCAATGCCGCCCGCCGACGCGCCGCTGATCGACCCGCTGATCGCGCTGCTCGGCTAGTTTTTCCGTCGGCGCCGTTTTTCCGCGATAGTCATCGCCCCGCGCGGGGGGCGGAACTATCTAGACCAGATGTTCGCCAAGCAGGTTTGGCGAAGAGGCCTTGCCCGGCGTTCAGACACGAAGCCGAGGTCGTGCTAAATTGGAAATCAGCGCGCGGATTGGAATCGGATGAACTACATTCGTGTCCGGTGGCGTCACGAGAATCCTGACGCCCCGATCTTGGTCGTCAGCGAACTCGATGACCATCGATGGGAGAGGCGCAAGGTCGAGGTGTTCGCGGATGGCTCGAAAGGCTATGCGATGGAGGGCGAGGAGCGCGGTGGAACGCGTCTGGGACTTGTCCCGCTGCCCCCTTTCGATGACATCGCCGCCGATCCACAGTTCCTCCCCGAGGAAATTACCGAGGAGGAATTTGAAGCGGTCTGGAGGCTCGAAAACGGCGGGCCGGGACTTACTTGATCCGCTTGATTCTCGTTTTGACGCGTTTTCTGATCCCGAAGCAGTAGCCGCCAAGCTTGAAAACATTCTGGTTATTGGAGAGAGCCTTGACGAAACAAGAAAATCCACCGGTCACGGCGGAGCATCGGCGCCCGTTCGACGAGCGTTTTGCCGCGGGCAAACAGCTCCGCGACGCGGTCTCGCGCGAAACTCTCGCGGAATGCAAGATCGGGGACCGCGATCCCATCGCCATTTTCGACGAGACCAACAAGGGCCGGCTGCCCGCGCTGGTGCCGATCCGCCGACAGCGCATGTCGCAGTCGCCGTTCGCCTTTCTGCGCGGCGCGGCCGCTCTGATGGCGTTCGACCTCGCGAGACAGCCGAGCCCCGGCATAAAAGCGCAGGCCTGCGGCGACTGCCATTTGATGAATTTCGGCGCCTTTTTGTCGCCGGAAGGCAATGCGCTGTTCGACATCAATGATTTCGACGAGACGCTGCCCGATGTCGATTTCACCGCCGATCTCAAACGGCTCGCCGCCAGTTTCGCGGTGGCGGCGCTGGCGGCCGGCGATGGCGACAAGTCGGCGCGGCGCATCGCCAAGAACGTGGCGCTGGCCTACCACGAGCGCATGGCCAAACTTGCCCGCCTATCGCCGCTCGAGGCCTGGCAATCGCGGATATATCTGACGCAGGAAGGCGATGGACTGTTCGACGCCGACCTCGCCAAAAAGCTTCGGCTCGCCGCCGCGCAAAATAACGCCGACCGCCAGGCGGACGCCGATTTTCCCCACATCGCGCGCGACCCCGCGACCGGAGACTGGCGGATAAAGGACAATCCGCCGCTGATCTATCATGTGCCGGTCAAGGAAGACCCGTCCATTCACGTGGACATTCCGACAGTGTTCACTGGCGTGGTGAACACTCTGGCGCCGGAGATCGCGACCCTGCTCGCCCGCTACAAACTGGCGGATTCGGCCTTCAAGGTGGTGGGCGTCGGCAGCGTCGGCACTTACTGCGCGATCGGACTGTTCGAGACGACGGATGGCGATCCCCTGTTCCTGCAAATCAAGGAGGCGCTCCCTTCCGCGCTCGAGCGCCTGCAGGTGAAGCCCTGGCAGGGCCAGCAGGGCGCGCGGGTCGTTTCCGGCCAGCGCATCATGCAAGCCGCGACCGATGCGTTCCTGGGCTGGACGACCGAACCGGCCTCGGGCAGGCAGTTTTATGTCCGCCACCTGAAGAACCGCCGGCTCGGATCGATCAGCGAACTGCTGGAGACGAAGGCGCTGCCGCAATATGCGACGCTGTGTGGACGCACGCTGGCGCGCGCCCACGCGCGCTCGGCCGACGCCGCGACGATTTGGGGCTACATGGGCCGCAACG
>JBAWEN010000533.1:0-8200 GCA_049591215.1 Methylocystis sp.
ACAGCGCGCGGTCGCCCACAAAGCCCTCGAAGGCGCCGCGCTCGAAACGCACGCCTTGCGCCGCCAGTCGCGCCAGCAGCGCCCGCAGCAACGGCGAGGCCTTGAAGCTTTTGGGAAACACCCGCCCGCTGGAGCCGATGAAGGTTTCTTCCCCAAGCTCCGCGCAAAATTCGCGCAAGCGATCCGGCGGAAAGGCGCGGATGATCGGCCCCAGCCGCTCGGCCGCCGCGCCGTATCGCGTGAGGAAAATCTCCAGCGGCTCGCTGTGCGTCAGGTTGAGGCCGCCGCGCCCGGCCATCAGAAATTTGCGCGCGGGGCTCGGCTTGTGGTCAAAGACGGTGACGCGAGCGCCCGCGCGCGACAAAACATCGGCGGCGATGAGGCCGGCTGGGCCGGCGCCGATGACGGCGCAGAACGGGGCGGGAGCGGAAATCTGGGCATTCCTCGTTAAAGCGGGGAGGATCGCCAGTAGCACGCGCTTCGCGGGAAACGGAAACAATTGTTGATGACAACGCCCGAAATTAGCCAGCCCGAAGCATCCGCGACGGACTTTGCCTTCACGGTCGCGCCGGAGGAGGCCGGCGCGCGGCTCGACCGCTTTCTCGCGGACCGCGCCGAAATCGCCGAGGTCCATATCTCGCGCACGCGTATCAAAACGCTGATCGAGCAGGGCGGCGCGATGGTCGCGGGGCGGGTGGCCCTCGACGCCAACCGCCGCCTTGTTGGAGGCGACGAGGTGACGCTGCAAGTTCCTCCCGCCGAGCCCGCCGAGCCGAAGGGCGAGGATATCGCGCTGAACATCGTGTTCGAGGACGCGCATCTGCTGGTGATCGATAAGCCGGCGGGACTCGTCGTCCACCCGGCCAGCGGCCACGAGACCGGCACGCTGGTCAACGCGCTGATCGCCCATTGCGGCGAGACATTGTCGGGGATCGGCGGCGTCAAGAAGCCTGGCATCGTGCATCGTCTGGACAAGGACACGACGGGACTGATGGTCGTCGCCAAGACCGACGCCGCGCATAAGGGGCTCTCGCGCCTGTTCGAGGATCACGGCCGCAAGCTGCATCTGGTGCGCGACTACATGGCCTTCGTTTGGGGCGCGCCAGACCGCGCTCGCGGCGTGATCGACGCGCCCGTCGGGCGCCACGCGACGCATCGCGAGCGCATGGCGGTCGTGCCGGCGGCGCGCGGGCGGGAAGCCGTCACGCATTTCGAGACGCTGGAGGATTTCGGCGTCGTCGCGCTGGTCGGCTGCCGGCTGGAGACAGGACGCACGCATCAGATCAGGGTGCATATGGCGCATATCGGCCATCCGCTGATCGGCGACGCGACTTATGGCGCGGGTTTCAAGACCAAATCGGCGCTGCTGACGCCAGATGCGCGAGCGGTGGTCGCGGCTTTGGGCCGCCAGGCGCTGCACGCGGCGACGCTCGGCTTCGAGCATCCGGTGACGCGCGAGGAAATGCTGTTCGAAAGCCCCTTGCCGAACGATTTGGAGCTTTTGCGATCCGCGCTGGCGGGTCGACCCGAAGGCGCGGCGTAGCGATTTTTTTCCCCGGCGCGCCGTAATAAAGAAGCGCGTCCTCGCGTAACGAGAATAGGATCCGCGTTAGAACGCTTCCGCCGGGAGATTTTGATCATGATGACAAGACGTGCGCTATTGGCCAGCGGCGCCGCCGCCGCCGCCGCGTGGGGGCGAACCGCGGCGCCCAGCGCCGCCGAGGCGTTCAAGGTGAGCCATGGCGACGCCGAGTGGCGCAAGCTGCTGACGGGCGAGCAATATGCGGTGTTGCGCCAGAGCGCGACCGAGCGCGCCTTCACGAGCCCATTGTTGCACGAGGCGCGGCGTGGCGTTTTCGGCTGCGCCGGCTGCGATCAGGAACTCTTTTCCTCGACCACGAAATACGACAGCGGCACCGGCTGGCCGAGCTTCTGGGCGCCGCTGGACGGGGCTGTCGGCACACAGGAGGACGGAACCCTCGGCATGGTTCGGACCGCTGTCCATTGCAGCCGCTGTGGCGGCCACCTTGGCCATGTCTTCAATGATGGCCCGAAGCCGACGGGTCTGCGCTATTGCATGAACGGCGTCGCGCTGAGCTTCAAGCCGGCGGCCTGAGAGGCTCGAATAATGGTCCTGTTCCTGCTCGCCTTTCTTGGCGGCGCGCTGACGATTGTCAGCCCGTGCGTCCTGCCGGTCCTGCCCTTCGTGTTCGCGCGGGCCGACCGGCCCTTTTCGCGCAACGGACTCCCGCTGCTCGCCGGCATGGCCGCGACTTTCGCGGCGGTGAGCGCGCTGGCGGCGGTCGGCGGCGGCTGGGCCGTCGAAGCCAATCAATACGGGCGCTTCATCGCGATCGCGCTTCTGGCGCTGTTCGGCCTCGCGCTGCTGTTCCCCGCGCTGTCTGACCGAATGACCCGGCCGCTCGTCGCGCTCGGCGCGCGCCTGTCGGAAACCGCGGAGAAAAACGCCGGCGAAGGCGGAGGGACGATCCTGTCGTCGTTGCTGCTCGGCGTCGCGACCGGCCTGCTTTGGGCGCCATGCGCGGGGCCGATATTGGGTCTCATCCTGACGGGCGCCGCCCTCAATGGGGCGAGCGCGCGAACCTCGCTGTTGCTGGCCGCTTACGCCGGCGGCGCCGCGACGTCGCTCGCGCTCGCCTTGCTCGTCGGCGGGCGGATTTTCGCCGCGATGAAGCGGTCGCTTGGGGTCGGCGAATGGATACGCCGAGGGCTTGGCGCCGCCGTGCTCGCCTCCAGCGTCGTGATCGCCTTGGGTCTCGACTCGGGCTTTCTCTCTCGCGCTTCGCTCGCGAGCACGACTTCGCTCGAGCAGCGACTGCTCGACAGTTTTCACTCTGCGGCGACGAGCGCGGATTCGACCCCCGCGCCAAAGCCCGAACTCGCGGTCCAAACCGAATCGCTGCCCGTCGAGGGCGTTCTACCCGCGCTCTCCGGCGCGGTCGCGTGGCTGAACTCGCCGCCGCTCACGACGGACGGACTCAAGGGCAAGGTCGTGCTAATCGATTTCTGGACCTATTCCTGCATCAACTGCCTGCGGTCGATTCCCTATGTGCGGGATTGGGCGGAGAGATACAGGGATAAGGGCCTCGTGGTCATCGGCGTGCATACGCCGGAATTCGCCTTCGAGAAGAATCTCGATAACGTGAAGCAGGCCGTCCTCGATCTCAAGATCGGCTATCCCGTCGCGCTCGACAGCGACTATGCGATCTGGCGGGGATTTAACAATCAATACTGGCCCGCTCATTATTTGATCGACGCGCAGGGGCGCGTTCGCCATCACCATTTCGGCGAAGGCGACTATGAAGGCTCCGAGAAAGCAATCCAACTGCTATTGGCCGAGGCCGGCCAGAGCGGCGTCGCCGCTGGCGTGATCCCGGTCAACGCGGCGGGCGTCGCGGCGGCGGCCGACATGAGCGATTTGCAATCGCCAGAGACATACGTCGGCTACGATCGCGCCGCGAATTTCATTTCGCCGGGCGGCGCCGTCCGGGACGCGCGCCATGTCTACGCGGCCCCGACGCCGCGCCTCAACCAATGGGCGTTGTCGGGAGGTTGGACGATTGGCGGCGAACATGCCGCGCTCGACGCGAAGGGCGGCGGGATCGTCTACAGGTTCCACGCGCGCGATTTACATCTCGTGCTCGGACCCGGGGCGGACGGCAAGCCCGTTCGTTTCCGCGTCACGATCGACGGCGCGCCGCCGGGCGACGCCCATGGCGCCGACATTGGCGCCGACGGGGTGGGGATCGCGCAAACCCATCGGCTTTATCGCCTCGTCCGGCAGAATGGCGCGATCGTGGATCGCACCTTCGAAATCCGCTTCCTCGATCCTGGCGTGCAGGCCTACGCCTTCACATTCGGCTGAAACTGGAAAAGCCATGTCCCCATCATCTGAAATTTCGGCTTTGCGAAATGCGGTTCGGCCCGCCCGCTCCGCGCTGATCGTGGCGGCGCTGCTATTGGCCGGCGTCGGGGTGAGTTTGCTTCCGTCGGCCGCCGAGGAAGCGCGCGCGATTCCAGCGCCGGCGCTCGACGAATCCACCGGGAAGTCTTCCGAAACGGCGGTCTTCGCGGGAGGCTGCTTTTGGGGCGTGCAGGGTGTTTTCCAGCACGTCGTCGGCGTCAGCAACGCCGTATCCGGCTATGCCGGCGGCGAGAAGGCCGCGGCGCATTACCAGATGGTGGCTTCGGGAACCACCGGCCACGCGGAATCGGCGCGGGTGACCTTCGATCCGCGAAAAGTCAGTTACGGCCGTTTGTTGCAGATCTATTTCTCGGTCGTTCACGATCCGACCCAGTTGAACCGGCAGGGACCGGATGCCGGCACGCAGTATCGATCGGCCGTTTTTCCGACCAACGCCGAGCAAGCCAAGGTGGCGCGCGCTTATATCGCTCAACTCGACAATGCGCATGCATTCGGCGCGCCGATCGCGACCAGCATTGAACCGGACCGGGCTTTCTATCCGGCCGAGGGCTATCATCAGGATTTTCTGGAGCGAAATCCGACGTACCCCTATATCGTCGTCAACGATCTACCGAAAATCGAAGCCTTGAAGCGTCTCTTCCCCGAATATTATCGCGCGACGCCGGCCCTAGTGTCGAAGGCGGCCTCTCCCGATTGATTTCGCTTGCGTCGTCACGGCCGGGCGCGAAGACACGTCATGGAGACAGGCGCGCGACGCTCGCCCGCCTGTCTCCACGGCGAATTAGCCGACCGTTCCGCCCTTCGCTTCGCAGGCGGTCTTCGACTTAGCGGGCAGCCATCCCTGGCCCTTGCAGCTATTCTGACCCTTGCAGCCGTTGTTCGCGGTTTTGCAGGCGGTCTTCCCCTTGCAGGAGTTGATCCCGGAGCATTGAACGCTGGCGCTTTTCTTCGCGGCGGCCGGGGACACAACCGTTCCGCCGAGCGCCAGGGCAACCGCTGTCGCGGCGAGCGTAGCGCCGGAAAGGATATTCATTTTCATGTCGGTCTCCAGAATATTTCATGCGTGGCCAGAGCCCGTTGCGAGCTCTGAAACCCTCCCCGGATCGCTGGCCGGAAAGAAGTTTACGCAGCGTTCTTCGAGTCTCGAGAGCGCGGCGTTACAAAAAACATTCAGTCGTAGACCGCGCGGCATGGAATTAGCTAGAATTGGAATCAATTAGAATTTCCGGCGGCAAAGGCTTTATATCGCGTGATCGCAGCCGGCGGGGAGCCTAGGGGAAGTCTGTTTTGCCGGGAATCATGGCGGGCGCCCGCTCGCCGCCGCAAGAATCATCCGCGCGATTGGAGTCGCCATGAAATTCAAAACAGTTCTGGCCGCCGTCATCGGGCTTGTCGTGGCATGTTGCTTTCAGCAGCGGGCCGACGCGGGTCAAACTAATGTCGCCGTGGCCGCGAATTTCACCGAAGCCGCCAAGGAAATCGCAACCGCTTTCAAGGCCAAGACCGGTCATGACGCGGCGCTAAGCTTCGGCGCCACCGGGCAGCTCTATACTCAGATCACACAAAGCGCGCCGTTCGAGGTGTTTCTCGCGGCGGACGAGGCGCGCCCGAAGAAAGCGGTGGAAGACGGGTTGGCCGCGCCTGAAAGCCTGTTCACCTACGCCATCGGCAAGCTGGTGCTGTGGAGCAAGGATCCCGCCCTGGTCAAGGGTCCGGAAACGCTGGGCAACGCCGTCTTCGCCAAATTGGCTTATTGCAATCCCGTCGGCGCGCCATATGGCGCCGCGGCCATCGAAACGCTTAAGGCGCTTCACCTTTACGAAAAACTGCAAACAAAGCTCGTCCAGGGAGAAAGCATCTCGCAGGCGTTCCAGTTCGTCGACACCGGCAACGCCGAGCTTGGTTTCGTGGCTTTGTCGCAGGTCGCGCGAAACAGCGCGGGTTCGCGCTGGATCGTTCCGCAAAATCTTTATACGCCGATCCGGCAGGACGCCGTGCTGTTGAAGAAGGGCGCGGACAATGCGGCGGCGACCGCTTTCCTCGCCTTCCTGAAGGGCCCCGAGGCCCGCGCCATCATCGAAAAATACGGCTACGTCGTCGACGCCGGAAGCCGGTGACGGCATGTCGGGCCTTTCCCCCGAAACCTGGACCGCGATCCGCCTGACGATCGAATTGGCGACGCTCACGACAATGATCCTGCTTGTGGTCGGCGCGCCGATCGCCTGGTGGCTCGCGCGTTCCCGGTCCTGGTGGAAGGAGCCGATCGCGACCGTCATCGCCATGCCGCTCGTTTTGCCCCCGACGGTTCTTGGTTTTTACCTGTTGCTGGCGTTGGGGCCGAGCGGGCCTGGCGGGATGATCGCCGGGCTCTGGAACGAGCGCACGCTCGCCTTCACCTTCGAGGGGCTCGTCATTGGCTCGGTCGCCTATTCCATGCCCTTTGTCGTGCAGCCCATTCGCAACGCCTTCGAGGCGATGGGCGACCGGCCGCTCGAGGTCGCCGCGACATTGCGGGCTTCGCCTTGGCGGACCTTCTGGACGGTCGCCGTTCCGCTCGCGCGGCCCGGATTTCTCTCTGGCGCCGTGCTCGGCTTCGCTCATACCGTGGGAGAGTTCGGCATCGTGCTGATGATCGGCGGCAGTATTCCCGGCAAGACCAAGGTCTTGTCCGTCGCGGTCTATGATTACGTCGAGACCATGCAGTGGCGCGAGGCCAATATTCTGGCCGCGGGAATGGCGATCTTCGCCTTTATCGTCATACTCGCGATGACGCTGATCGAACGGCGCGTTGCGCGCGCGGGCCGGTGATGGGCGGCGAGATTATCAAGGCGGGTTTTCGCGGCTCGGTCGGCTCTTTTTCGCTCGACGCGGCGTTCGAAACACCGGCGCGCGGCGTCACGGCGCTGTTTGGACCCTCGGGCTGCGGCAAAACGACAATTCTCCGCTGCATCGCCGGCCTCAACCGGCTGTGTCAGGGATTTTGCGCGATCGACGGCGATATCTGGCAGGACGCGTCGTCCTTTCTGCCAACGCACAAGCGTCCCATCGGCTACGTTTTTCAGGAAGCGAGCCTGTTTCCGCACATGTCCGTGCGCCGCAACCTGCTCTATGGCGCCGGCGGCCCGAGACGCACGGGACAATCGGACGCGATTCGCTTCGATGAGGTAATCGATCTGCTTGGCCTCGCGGCTCTGCTCGATCGGGCGCCGCGTCATCTTTCCGGCGGCGAGCGCCAGCGCGTCGCGATCGGTCGCGCGCTGTTGTCCCAGCCAAGACTCATGCTGATGGACGAACCGCTCTCGGCGCTGGACAGGCAGGCGAAGGACGAAATCCTGCCGTTCCTCGAACGGCTTCACGAAAGCCTGTCGCTGCCGGTCATCTATGTCGCGCATGATATGGACGAGATCGAACGTCTGGCCGACCATCTCGTGCTGATGGACGCGGGCCGCGTTGTCGCCGCCGGGCCGCTCGCCGCGCTTCAGAGCGATCCCAATCTTCCGCTGCTCGAGAACCGGTCGGCGGCGGTCAGCCTGGACGCCATCGTGGAGAGTTTTGACGCCGATTATGGCGTCGCCACGCTTGTCGTCTCCGGCGGGCGCTTTCTTGTTCCGGCGTCCCGCGTCGCCCTCGGCGAATCGCGCAGGATTCGCGTTTTCGCGACCGACGTGAGCCTTGCCCGCGAGGCGGGACCGCGCACCACGATCCTCAATGTTCTGCCGTCCCGCATCTTAACGGTCACGCCGTCGGGCGAGCAGGAAATCACCGCCATTCTGGGGCTCGGTTTCGAGGGAGACGGCGCGCGGCTGCTCGCCCGCGTCACTCGCCGGTCCTGGGATCTGCTCGGGCTTGAGGCGGGGATGAGCGTTTATGCGCAAGTCAAGGCGGTCGCCTTCGCGCGTTTTAACGGGTAGGAGATTAGCGCCGAGCCGTAACCTGTTCATGTTACAATCAGCCCGCGAAAAATCACGGACGACGCCATGATTCAGGTCACCCCTTCGATCGCCATCGACGAAAACGAGCTGCATGAAGATTTCATGCGCGCGTCCGGCGCCGGCGGCCAGAACATCCAAAAGGTGGAGACGGCGGTTCAACTGCGCTTCGACGTCGCCAGTTCGCCCAATCTGCCAGAGCCGGTGCGCTCGCGACTCGGGACGCTCGCGGGCAGGCGAATGACCAAGGCGGGCGTGCTGATTATCTCGGCGCAGCGCCACCGGACGCAGGAGCGCAACCGCGCCGACGCGCTCGAGCGGCTGC
>JBAWEN010000534.1:0-1804 GCA_049591215.1 Methylocystis sp.
CAAGGATTTCGAGATATTCGGCGATCTCCGCGCTTAGTTTGTGCAAGGCGGCGGAAATTTCCTCGCGGCCAAGCGCGGTGAGGCGTTGCAAACGCAAATCGAGAATGCCGCGCGCCTGCGCTTCCGAAAGGCGGCAGGTTCCGTCCTCGCCAAGCGCGTGGCGCGGATCGGCGATCAGCGCGACCAGCGGCGCCATGTCCTTGGCCGGCCAGGCGCGCGCCATCAAGGCTTCGCGCGCGGCGGCGGCGTCGGGCGACGAGCGGATCAGATGAATCACTTCGTCGATATTGGCCACGGCGATGGCGAGGCCGACCTGCAAATGGGCGCTATCGCGCGCCTTGCCGAGCCGGAACTTGGTGCGCCGCGTGACGACGGTCTCGCGAAAATCGACGAAGGCGCGCAGCACGTCGCGCAACGTCATCATCTCCGGACGCTTGCCGTTCAGCGCGATCATATTGACCGGGAAACTCGATTGCAGCGAGGTATGGCGCCATAGCTGATTGAGCACCACGTCGGCCACCGCCTCGCGCCGCAATTCGATGACGATGCGCATCCCGTCGCGGTCGGATTCGTCGCGCAGATCGGAGATGCCCTCGACTTTCTTTTCGCGCACCAGATCGGCGATGCGCTCGACCAGCGCCGCCTTGTTCACCTGATAGGGAATCTCGCTGATGATGATCGTTTCGCGATCCTTGCGCGTCGTCTCGATCCGCGCGCTGGCGCGCATGATGATCGAGCCGCGCCCAGTGGAATAGGCGTTGCGAATGCCGCCGCGCCCGAGAATCGTCGCGGCGGTCGGGAAGTCCGGCCCCGGCACGATCTCCATCAGTTCCGCGACGGTCATATCGGGGCGGTCGATCATCGCGATGGCCGCGTCGATCACCTCGCCGAGATTATGCGGCGGAATATTGGTGGCCATGCCGACGGCGATGCCGCCGGCGCCATTGACCAGAAGATTGGGGAAACGCGCCGGAAGGACGGTCGGCTCGTGTTCCTTGTCGTCGTAATTGGGCTGGAAATCGACCGTGCCTTCGTCGATGTCCTCGAGCAGCGCGAGCGCGGGCTTCGCGAGGCGCGACTCGGTGTAGCGCATCGCGGCGGGCGGATCGTTGTCGACCGAACCGAAATTGCCCTGCCCGTCGATCAGCATCAGGCTCATCGAGAAGGGCTGCGCCATGCGCACCAGCGCGTCGTAAATCGCCGCGTCGCCGTGCGGGTGATATTTACCCATCACGTCGCCGACGATGCGCGCCGATTTCACATGCGCCTTGTCGGGCGTGTGGCCGTTCTCGTTCATCGAATAAAGAATGCGCCGATGCACCGGCTTCAACCCGTCGCGCACGTCGGGAAGCGCGCGGCTCACGATCACGCTCATTGCGTAATCGAGATAGCTGCGCTTCATTTCGTCGGCGATGGACACCGGACGAATATCGGAACCCGAAGGACCAGGCCCGTCTTTTTCGTTTGTCTCTTCGGCCAAGGGAGGCGCCAATCTGAATCTATTGTTGAATCCTCCCTTTTCTATAGGTGATTCTCGGGGCGCGCGCCAGCCTTTGCGGCGCAAGAAATGCACGTAAAATCAGTTGTTTACGAAATGAGAGGCGGCTTTTTCGGGAAAACCCGCTTCGCTCGTCCAGATATTGGGGTTTTTCTCAAGTTTTCGGGCGCCGCGCGCGCTCCCGGAAAGGGCGCGCGCAGGGGTGCGTCGTCGTTAGATGGAAACGGTCGTCAGCCGTTCGCCTCGTGCAAGGATTCGCGCGCGGAGATCGCGATGGACGCCGCCGCCTCGTCGCCCGGCTCGATC
>JBAWEN010000535.1:0-1650 GCA_049591215.1 Methylocystis sp.
GGTGGAGGCCGGCTTTCTGACCGACGCGGCTCCGCCTGAAATTTGGCCCGAGCTGGTTCGTGGCCTGATGGGGCCGTCGCCGTCCAAAATGCTCAAGATTTTGCGCGAATGCGGCGCGCTGCCTCAAATCTTGCCAGAGGTGGCGGCTTTGTTCGGCGTTCCGCAAATCTCCGACCAAGCGACCGACGTGGATCTTGGCGAACACATGCTGAATGCGCTCGCCGAGGCGGCGCTATGCGACGCGCCGTTGGCGGCGCGCTTCGCCTTGCTTGTGATGAATGTCGGCAAGGCGGATTCGCCGCCCGAACATCTTCCGGTCCACTACAAACACATGGATCGCGGGCGCCCGCGCATCGACGCGCTGTGCGAGCGCTTCGGCGCGCCGGCGGAATGTCGGGAATTGGCCCTTCTGTCGCTGGCCGAATGCGAGCGCGTGCATCGTGTTTCGAAAGCGCGCGCCGGGCCTGTCGCCTTGATGCTCGAACGGCTGGGAGCCTTCAGCGCCTCCGGACCGTTTAAGCAGTTGATGACCGTGTGCGCGTGCGACTACCGCGCTTACGCGGGCCGCTCGGAACAAGTCTATCCCAAGGCGGCCTTGCTGGAGATCGCGCTCGAGGCCTGCGCCGAAGTCGAGACGATTGGGATGGGCGCCGGCGCCAGCGACATGGAGGCGAGGCAAACCGCGCGCGCGGAGGCTATCGCGCGGACGTTTCGCTCGCGACGATGGTCCGATGAACCGACGTAGGGGCGAAGGTTGGCCTCGACTTCGCATGAGGAGCCGAGGCCGGGCGATCGCGGTGTCGCCGCGCCAAGGCGACCAAGCCCGACATCAACATTATGGCGACTTGGGAAGATGAGGACTGGTCATGGGGCAGGCGGAAGGTTTTCGCGGATTAAATGTCGCCGCCGCGGCCGAGAAAACCGCCCCGAAGCCCGCCCCCGCCGCGTTGGTGGAACTCAGCGTCGAGCTGCGGGCGTTTCTCGCCGAACGTGGCTTCGCGCCGAACGACATCAACACCCATGACAAGGACCGTGCGACGCCCTTGATGCTGGCCGCGCGGCTGGCGCCGCCCGCACTGGTGAACGAGCTGCTGCGAGCCGGAGCCGACATTCACGCCGTCAACGCCGACGGCAATCAGGCGCTATGGCTCGCCTGCGTCGGCGAGATTTGCGAGAACATCCAGTTTTTGATCGACGCCGGAATCGATATTCAGCATGTGAACGTCAATGCCGCGACGCCTTTGATGTTCGCCGCGTCGTCCGGGCGCGCCAAGGCCGTCGCTCTGCTGCTGGCGGCGGGCGCCGATCCGCTCCTTGAGACCGATCTTGGATTGACCGCGCTCGACATGGCGTCCTCGGTGGAGTGCCTCGATCTGATGCGCGCCGCGATCCGGCGCAAGAAAGCCTTGCGACTCTAGCCATCCATTCGTCGAATCGGAACGGCGCGCTCCGCGCCGGGCGACGCGGAGCGCTGATGCGAAAGCACGCCCACGCGTCGGGCGCGGCGGGCTTTCGCATCGCTTTACCGGCAAACTTGCTTGCCGTTCTCCATCTCGCAATGCGGCTTCTTCGGCGCCGGGGCGGCCGGAGCGCGCGCCACTGGAGGCGCCGGGCGCGCCACTGGAGCGGTCGGAGCGCGCGGGGCTGGAG
>JBAWEN010000536.1:0-4693 GCA_049591215.1 Methylocystis sp.
TGCGGACGCGCCGATTGAGGCGCAAACAGCTTTATTGATCCCCGAGGCGAGCGCCCTATGTCATTTGTCGCCGACGAGCCGCGCCGCGGCGCGCTCGGTGGCCGCGTGGAGTGGAACATGTTGAAGACGTCGCGGCATCATCGCCGCGCGCTCCGGGTCGCTACCGTCGCGCTGCTTTGGGCGGCGCTGGTGGGCGGCCAAACCATGCCTCAAGGGGATTCGCATTGCCGGCGGGGCAAAAAACCGCCGGCCTATGCCGACTGCCTACGCTCGAATGAACGGCCCGCGCCGTCGCATGGGCCGGCAAGTCCTCCAACCGGATTTAGGTAGACCACGCCTTGCGCGGCGGGGGAAGGAGCCCCGTCGCCTGAAATTCGCGGTCGTTCACCGGCAATCGCGGCCGTAGCAAATGCTGACCGTCGGGCGCTGCCAAATGCTGATCAAGCAACTCGTCGGAAATAGTTGAATCCAACACCAGCGGGCGCCCGAACTTCATCAAAAATGAGTTAGCGCCGCTGTTTCATGCCGATTCACGAATTACGCGCCCTGAGACGGAGGACGCTCGTCTGCTGGGCGCCGCAAGGCGGCTTCGGCTTCCAATGTCGAGACTCGCGCGGTCGGCTGATAGTTGAAGCCGCCCTGGCGGCCGAAGGACTCGATTCCGAACGCCTTCAGCGCGTCTATTGCCTTGGCGGCCGTGCGGTCGGCCCGGTCCTTGTAAATCGGATAGGCGTTCTCAAGGAACTGGTTTCCTTCCAGCCGGAGGTCGCCCAGAAAAAGTCCGTTCGCCGCGACGTGGCTCCGGAAATCCGCTTCGGCGTCGGCGACCGATCCCTTGATATGGTTGGAAATGACTTCGACGGCGAAATACTCGCGATCGTCGTGGCGCCCGTAGAAATCCGAGTACACGGTCAGTCGTTTCCACGCGCCGGTGTGAGAAAAATTGTAGAGTATCGCCTCGGTGAAGCCGCGTTCGCCCGAAAAGCTGAAATACAAGGTCAGCAACGTGATCGTTTCGAGCTTTTCCGAGGCCGGCAGGTTGCAACACGCCTCGACACCCGCGATCGGGATCGTCGAAATGATGCGCTTGGCGAGAATCGTCCTATTGTCGAAGACAAGACTAAAATCCCCGCCACGCTTTTCCAGGCCACGCATCTTCACGCCCGTGACGATGTCCGCGCCCCGCTCCGCCAGCTTGGCGGCGGCGACGGCATACAGCTTAGCGAAACCTTCGCGAGGACGCGCGAGCTGGCGATTGGTGGGCGGCGGCGGATTAGGCTTCGCGATGCGGGCCAGCACCGAACGAAGCGAACTGTGCTCGCTGATCCAGAGCATTCTCTTCCTGGCGAGCTCGATATCGATCTGGTCAGACGATACGCCGTAGAAACGCGTCATATAGGAATCGAGGCCCGATCTCCGCAACAAGCGGTCGCCGATCCAGTACTGCGCGAATTCCTTTGCGTTGCCCATGTTGCGCCTGAAGACGCGCGCATAGATCACGGACGCGAGAATCTTCAAGATTTCAAGCGGACCGGCCGCGAGGATGTCGTCCTTAATCGAGATCGGATAAGCAGTGACGATACCTTGCGGCGTCAGCCGCCCCCAGCTCGGGGAAATCGGCACATAGTGCTCGAGCAGTTCGGGAAAATGCTTTAGCAGCGGTGAATCATCTTGGAAAATGAGGCTTCCGATGTCGAAGGTATAGCCGTTCACCGACCAGTCGATGTGATTTCCACCAATATGCGGATACTCGTCGACGACAATGACCCGCTTGCAACCCTGGTCCAGAAGGACGGACGCGGATACGAGGCCGGAAATGCCTGCTCCAAGCACGATCGCGGCGTATCGCTCGGTCAAGTTACAGTCGTTCGAATGCTCTGTGCGTTCCATGGTAAGTAATTCTTCCAGGAGAGGGAGGCGGAGTGTAAACCGAAACCGGCATCTTTCAAAGCAAATCAACTGTTTTAGTTTTGGCTTAATCTGACAGACTGTGTTTTCCTCCACGTATGTGAGCCGTGGCGGGGCGGAATTGGTCAGGGTAACGCAGCCCCGGCCACGGCGTCTTCAGGGGACACCGACATGACCAAGGATCAGAAAATCATTACGTTATTATGATGTGCAATGGTGGGGGAAGTAGGACTCGAACCTACGAAGGCATAGCCAGGGGATTTACAGTCCCCCCCCTTTGCCGCTCGGGACATTCCCCCACGGGTCCGAACGCGCCGCGAGGTGGTTCGGACAAAGGCCCCGCGAACGCTGGAGCCTCAAGCCCCGCGCTTATGGGAATATCGCGGCCCGCTGTCAACCCCGCCGGAAAGACGGTTCGCGGCTCTCCAGCTTCCGCCGGGAGAGCCTCGCCAAATCGCTTCACTTATTCGCCCGGCGTCCGGGCCGCCTTACTTCCTCGCCGCTTCGAGATGCGTCAGCGCTTGCTCGGCGTGTTTCGTCGCCGCTTCGGCATGTCCTTCCTTGCCTTGCTTGATCGCGGCATGGAGATGGCCGATGGCTTCATTGACGTGCGGATTGGCCTTAACGGTCTCCGCCGCCTCGGCATGATGCAGCGCCGCCTCGGCATGATGGGCGACCGCCTCCGCATGCCCCTGCTTGCCCGCCTCGACGGCTTCGTTGGCGTGGTGGATGGCGGCGTGCAAATGGCCCCAGAACACCGCGTGGACCTTGTGCTTGAGGGGCGGCGGGGGCACGTCCGGCACAAAGCTCAGAGCGACGTTCTCGGCGCCGGCGGTGAGGCCGAGGCCTTCTCCACCCTCGACGTTGAATGGCTGGAGCGATATCGTGTTGTTCGAGCCGCCCACGAGAATCGCGCCGCCGCCGCCGACGCCGACCCTCAGCGAAGCCTCCGGCCCCGCATAATCGCCGGTCAGCGCGCCTGGAGCGAGTTCGTTGGTCTCCGCGACGACGCCCCAAACCAGGTCGCCCGGACCGTTCACGCCGATGTTCGCGCCGACCTTGGTCAGCTTGCCGATGTAATGCTGGGGTTTTCCGCCCGCTATTTCGTCTTCGTAAACGCAATCCAGCGCCTGATTCTCGATCAAAACGGCAATGCCGTTCCCCGACAGGTGGCATTCCAGAACGCCGACCTGCTCGCCGGCCAAAGCCGCCGCCGGCGCCATCGCCGCGAGAAACAAACCGATGCATAGTGTGCGCCTAAAATCAGTCATTCGCGCCATGCTCGAAGCTCCCTGTTTGCTTTTGGATGTTTTTCGTTGGCGATCGGTCTCGCACGACATCGCTCGCCCGCCCAACGCCATCGACATATTGGCTTAAGACCAAAAAACAACTGTAGCGCGACAATTTACCTCATCGGTCCGACGCGGCGGCGAGGCTCTCGGCGACAACGGCCGCCTTGAGAAAGCCCCGCTCTTCAGCCTTCGTTCAGTCTCGCCGCGGCATGGAAGGAGGGCGGCGTCTGTGATAGAGGGGAGCGCCGGCGCGAAGGCCGGGCTCGGCTTTTAGCGGTCCTGTCTAGCGGAATTATCCAAAATATGAACGAGCTGCATCACGATCTCACGCAAGACGCGGCTCCAGCGCGCGCGGCCAATGGCGGCGGCGCTCTCCACTCCGCGGCCCCGGCCGGTGCGATTTTGCGCGGCAAGGCGGACCCGCGGCTGCTGCGCGACGAATTGCTTTGCGAGATTTTCGCCGCCGCGGTCGCCGCCGCGCCCTCCGCCCTCGCCCTGATGACGATGGAACGCCGCTACAGCTATCGCGAAGTGGACCTGTTCGCGACGGCGATCGCCAAGGGACTGGTCGAACGCGGCGTCGGCCCCGGCGATGTCGTCGGTCTCTGGATGGCGCGCGGCCCGGAGCTGCTGATCGCGCAGATCGCTATCGCCAAGACAGGCGCCGCCTGGCTGCCGTTCGACGCCGACGCGCCGGTCGAGCGCATCGCGGTCTGTCTTTCCGACGCCGAGGCCAAGGGACTGCTGACCTCCGCCGGCTTCGCGCGCAAGGCGGGCGGCGGCGTCACGGTTCCCGTGCTGATCGACGCCGAAATCGCGACGATGGGCCACGCGCCCCTGCCCGATCCGCGCCAGCGCGGCGCTACCCCGGACAGCCCCGCCTATCTGATCTACACCTCGGGTTCGACCGGCGTGCCCAAGGGGATCGTGATCACGGGGCGCAACATCTGCCACTATCTGCGCTCGGCCAACGAGATTTACGGCGTCACGGCGTCCGACGTGGTGTTCCAGGGCGCCTCGGTCGCCTTCGATCTCTCGATGGAGGAGATCTGGATTCCCTATCTCGTCGGCGCGACGCTGTTCGTCGCGACGCCGGAGATTTTGGGCGAGACCGAGCAACTGCCTGATATTTTGGAGGAGGCGGGGGTCTCCGTCCTCGACACCGTGCCGACGCTGCTCGCGGTGCTGCCGCGCGACGTAAAAACCTTGCGCACGATCATTCTCGGCGGCGAGGCCTGTCCGCCGGCCATCGCCGCGCGCTGGACCCGCATCGGCCGCGTGATCTACAACAGCTACGGTCCGACCGAGGCCACCGTCGTCGCGACGGTCGCGGAAGTCTGGCCGAAGGAGCCGGTGACGATCGGCAAGCCGATCCCCAATTACAGTTGCTATGTTGTCGACGACGCGCTGAATTTGGTCGGCCCCGGCGTTGAAGGCGAATTGCTGATCGGCGGCCCCGGCGTCGCCAAGGGCTATCTCAAGCGCGAGACGCT
>JBAWEN010000537.1:0-1690 GCA_049591215.1 Methylocystis sp.
CGTAGGATGGACAGCGTAACCGCGACAGGCGACAATATTGTTACCGGTGGTTCGCGTCAGGCATCCACATGGCCGTCATCAATTTGTCAGAACGCTGTATCATTGCCGAGAGACGCGGTTTTAGGAGTTGGGCGATGGCGACCGAGCAGCGACTGGGCGTATGTTACTATCCGGAACATTGGCCGGAAAGCCGTTGGGCCGATGACGCGCGCGCGATGGTCGAGATCGGCCTGCGATTGGTCCGCATGGGCGAATTCGCCTGGTCGCGACTGGAGCCCCGCGATGGGCATTACGATTTCGAGTGGCTGAGGCGCGCGATCGACACGTTCCACGGCGCCGGCCTCGATATCGTGCTGGGAACGCCGACCGCGACGCCGCCTAAATGGCTCGTCGACAAAATGCCGGACATGCTCGCGCTGGACGCCAAGGGCCATCCGCGCAAGTTCGGCTCCCGCCGCCATTATTGCTTCAGTCACGCGGGCTATGCGCGAGAGTGCGACCGTATCGTCATCGCCTTGGCCGAGGCCTTTGGCGAACATCCCGGCGTGAAAGCGTGGCAAACCGACAACGAATATGGCTGTCACGACACCGTGGAGAGCTATTCGAGCGCGGCGCGCGACGCGTTCCGGCGGTGGTGTCGCGATAAATACGCCGACATAGACGGGCTGAATCGGGCCTGGGGCAATGTGTTCTGGTCGATGGAGCTATCGGGCTTCGACGACATCGAGCTTCCCAACCTCACCGTGACCGAGGCGAACCCGTCTCATCTGCTGGACTTCCAGCGCTTCTCCTCGGATCAAGTGGCCAATTTCAACAGGCGCCAGGTCGAGATCATCCGGCGCCATTCGCCGGGCCGCGCGATTTTGCACAATTTCATGGGGGCTTTCACCGCCTTCGATCATTATGCCGTGGGACAAGACCTCGACGCCGCCGCGTGGGACAGCTATCCGCTCGGCTTCCTGGAGCGTAGCCCGCGCGACGAAGCGTTCAAGACGCGCTATATGCGCGTTGGCGATCCGGATTTTCAGGCGTTCCATCACGATCTCTATCGCGCCTGCGGGCGCGGCCGCTGGTGGGTGATGGAGCAACAGCCCGGCGCCGTGAATTGGGCGCCGTGGAATCCGGCGCCGGCGCGGGGCGCTGTGCGGCTCTGGACTTACGAGGCCTTCGCCGCTGGCGCCGAGGTCGTCAGCTATTTCCGTTGGCGGCAGGCGCCGTTCGCGCAAGAGCAGATGCACGAGGCGCTATTGCTGCCAAATTCCGAGCCGAACGAAGCCTATCACATCGTCGCGGAGCTCTCTCGCGAACTCGCGGCGCTGGGCGCCCAAGCGCTGACGGCGCGCTCGGCCGTCGCTTTGGTGTTCGACTATGAAAGCGCATGGGCCTGGAGCATGGAACCGCAAGGCCAGGATTTCTCCTATTTCGAACTGGTGTTCGCCTTCTATCGCGGGCTGCGCCGCCTTGGACTTTCGGTGGACATTATCCCGCCGACGCCCGAGGCTGTCGCGGACCGGAAACTTGTCGTGGCGCCGGGGCTTTTCACCGCGCGCGCCGAACTGGCGGAAGCGCTCGCGCGGGGCGGCGCCGCCGTGCTGCTGGGGCCGCGAACCGGCTCCAAAACGCCGGATTTCCAAATTCCGGACGAGCTTCCGCCGGGAGCTTTTCGTTCGCTTGTCGATGTGAAGGTCCG
>JBAWEN010000538.1:0-2154 GCA_049591215.1 Methylocystis sp.
GCTCGACGCGATTGTCGCTGGCGAGCCGCGTCTGGCCGGGGCGCTCCGGCACGCGCGCGACATAAGGCGCGTAGCCGATAATATCTTCCGCCTGCTCCAGCGCGGCGTCGGCGTCTCGCGTCAAAAAGCCCGCGTCGCCCGGGCCGAGCCCGACGACATAGAGCCGGCCTTCGTGCGCCGTCATGGCCGCCGTCCCGCGCCCGGCGCCAGCACCATCGAGAAATAAGGCGCGTCATCGTCGAGCTTCTCGCCGAACGGCATGATTTTTTCGTCCGCCATCGTGCCGCGCTCGACATAGATCGCGCGCTCGATCAGCTTGAGGCGCGCGAGCACGCGGCGCAGCTTGGCGAAATTGCCCCCGAGCTTCATCACGACAGCGGCGTCGGCCCCGGCGAGGCGTTGCGTCAGCGTCTCTTCGTCGAGCGTCGCGGGAACCACGGTCAGCACGTCGTCGCCCCAGGTCATCGGCTGGCGCGCCGCCGCGAAACAACCGGACATGCCGGACACGCCCGGGCAAATCTCGGTGCGAAAGCGCGTCTTCAATCGCTCGAAGATGTGCATGAAGGAGCCGTAAAATAAAGGATCGCCCTCGCACAGCAACGCCACGTCGCGTCCTTGCGAGAGAATGATCGCGAGCCGCTCCGCGCTCTCCTCATAAAACGCCGCCAGCGCGGCGATATATTCGGGCTGATCGAACGGCCGTTCGGTCGTCATCGGATAGGCTAGCAGCAACTCCTCGCAGCCTGGACGAAAATAAACCCGCGCGATTTTTCGCGCGTGGCTTTCGCGTCCGCGCTTGGCGAAATAGGCGACGACCGGCGCGTCGCCGATGATGCGCGCGGCCTTCACCGTCACGAGTTCTGGATCGCCGGGACCAAGCCCGACGCCATATAGCGCGCCTGCGTCGCGTGGCGTCGCGTTCATTCCTTTTCGCTCGCCAGCGCGTTGACCGCCGCCGCCGCCATGGCGCTGCCGCCTTTTCTTCCGGTGACCACGATAAAGGGAACGCGTTTATCGGCGCGCAGCAGTTCCTTGGATTCCGCCGCGCCGACAAAACCGACGGGCATGCCGATCACGGCGGCGGGCCTTGGCGCGCCGCCGTCGAGCATTTCGAGCAGCCGAAATAGCGCCGTCGGCGCGTTGCCGATGGCCACGACGGCGCCGTCCAGTCGATCGCCCCAAAGCTCCAGAGCGGCGGCGCTGCGCGTATTGCCGGCTTCCCTCGCGAGACCGGCGACGCGCGGGTCGGCGAGCATGCAGATCACCTCGTTGTTCGCGGGCAGACGCGCCCGCGTGACGCCTTGCGCGACCATGTTGGCGTCGCACAGGATTGGCGCGCCGGCGCGCAGCGCGATGCTCGCCGCCTCGGCGGCGCCAGGCGAGAAGATGATGTCATCGGCGATTTCGACCATGCCGCAGGCGTGGACGATGCGCACGGCGACCCGCTCCTCCGCCGGCGAAAAGTGCGCAAGCCGCGCCTCGGCGCGAATGGTCGCGAAGGAGCGCGCGTAGATCGCGGCGCCGTCGCGAATATAATCTAACCTCTCGGACATGACGCCTCCGTCAAACCACTCCGCGCGACGACATCGGCGATTTCCGCGAGCGTCAAACCCGTCGCGGCCGGCGCGTCGCTCGCCGCGCCGTTATAGACGAGATCGAAAAACCCGTCATTGGCGACGAGCGTCAGCGGCGTCGCCGAAGGCTTGGCGCAGCCCTTGGCGCAGCCCGACACATGCACGCCGATTCCACCGCGGGAAAGCGCTTTCGCGACATCGGCGATGGCGTCGAGGCCAATGCGCGTCGGCCCCTTCGCCTGCGAACATTCCGGCGCGCCGGGGCAGGCGGCGATGGCGAGACGGGCGTCGCCGGCGTCGACGATGAACCCGAGCGCCCGCGCCGCCGCGGCAATGCGCGCGGCTTGTTCGAGCGATTGCGTCGGCGCCAAAATCGCGCGCCAGGGCGTCAGCCGCAACTCCGTCGCGCCTTCTTTCGAGATGGCTTCGGCGAGGTCGGCGAACTCCCCCGCTAAAAATCGCCCGAATGGCGCGGCCAAGCCGGCGAAGAAATTTTCGCCGACCCGGCGCGCGCCGAGCAAATCGGACAGCCGGCTGTGACGACAGGTCGAGCTGTGTGGTTCGGACGTGAGCCCCGAGG
>JBAWEN010000539.1:0-2485 GCA_049591215.1 Methylocystis sp.
GGCGAGCAGAACGGCGCGCGCGCGATCAAGCGCCCAGCGCAGATTGACCGCCGTCGGACGCGTTTGGTTCAGCGCGTCATAGGCGCGCGCGATCGCGCCGTTGCTGGCGTCGGCGCGGGCGGCGAGGGCGAGGCCATAGGCCCCTGTCGCGCCGATCAACGGCGCCCCGCGCACGATCATGTCCCTGATCGCGGCGACGGCGTCCGCCAATGAGGACAAACGCCGCGTCTCGAAGGCGAAGGGGAGCTTCGTCTGGTCTATGACGTGAACACTGGCGCCGTCTGGGTCGAGCCAGATCGATCGATAATGGCGTCCGTCGATTTTCATCAGCAATGCTCCAAACCACGTCTATTTTCCGTCGAGGAATTCCGCCACGCCGGGAATGGCGCGCAGCGACGCCAGATCTTCCGCGTTCGGCAATCGCGGTCGATCCCGCTCCGCGTTCACGAGGCAAAGGAAGCCCAGCGCCTCGTCCGCCGCCGCGCGAAACTGGTGCCAGGTCCAGGGCGCGATGGTGACGAGATCGCGGATCTCGACCGTCCGCGTTTTTTCGCCGACAAGGCACGTCCCGCGCCCGCGCAAGATCATGACGGCGTGGACATGCTCGTGTCGCTCCAATGTGGAGAAGCCGCCCGGCTCGATTTCGAAGTAGCGCAGCTCTCCCGCGAGGTTCGGATCGGAAAACAGAACTTGTCGCGAGATCGCCTTGAACGGCGCGCTGCCCTCTTCCTTGTAGTTCAGCCGCTCCACGCCCGCCCAACGAAAGCCGGCCTCGGCGCCGCGAAAACCACCACAATCGTCGCCAGACATCGCGCTCATCCGCATTAGTAGGTTTCGACCGCGCGCACGAAGGCGCGGGTCTCGTCCGCGAGTTTGTCGCGTTCGGCGAGCAGCAGGTCGCCGCCAATTAGCAGCATGGCGTCCTTGCCGTAAAAGTCGAGAGTTTCCGCGACGCGGCGCAATGTCAAGCCTCCGGCCGGAACCGGCGCGGCGGGCAAGAGTTCACCAAGCGGCTCGCGCGAAGCGTCGGCGATGGCGCGGCAGGTGGCCTGGCTGTAGCCAAAGCGCCCCCCGAACGTCGCGAAGATCACCGCGTCCGCGCCAAACAACCGGTAGAGCCTGGCGTACAGCGGCGGAGAAATCCGCGCGCCGCCGGTGAAGCTCGGATGGGCGAAAAAGCTAAACCTGGGGTGCTTGCGCTTCAGCGCGACGAAATTTGACGCGCCGATGATCGCTGGCGCGAGCATCGCGACGCGCAGTCCCTCGCTGGCGGCGAAATCGAGCCGGTGGTCGATCTCCTCGAAATCGCCCCACAGGCTCGGAACGTAATGGGTGAGCCGGCCGGTGACGCGCTCGGCCTCGCGCATGGCGCGGGCGCAAGCCGCGACGCGCTGCTCGAACGGGCTATAGTCTTGGTCGGCGAGGCCGTGATCGTCCTTGATGAAATCGGCGCCGCCCTTGGCGAATTGGAAGGCGAGATCGGCCAGTTGGCGCGAGGACATGCCCTGCGGCTTCAGCGCCGAGCAGGTCATTGCTCGCCGCTCGGCCCCGGCGAGCTTGCGCAGACCGTCGAGCCCATGGTTAGGGCCGCCGAAAGCCGCGAGCAGCGCCGGGGGAATCCGTGCGTCCTCCAGCGAAATATCGTCATGCATCGAGGTGTTGCCGAAGAGCATGTTCAGCAACTGGCCGGCGTCCCGGCCGACCGTGCGCGCGCAAAGCTCGACCGTAACGTCGAAATAGCCGCCGCCCGCGTCGGAAATCTCCCTAACCTTGCCGACGATCTCCTCGAGGATCGCCGGATCGCGAACCCCGGCGAGCGGCATTTCGACGCTCTGCTCGACGGCGATGTTTCGCGCGCGATGCTCGATTGAGTCCCCGTCGGCCCGAACGCGATAATGCGCCGTTATGTTCGTGCCCGCCTGCGCTCCGCTCATCGATCCCCCGTCATGTTCTCTCGCTTCGCCGCCGACGAATCCCTTCGCGCCCGCCCAGGCCTCATAAGCCAAGGAAAGCCCCCCCCGCGCAAGCCGTCGCGCCCGGACTCGCCGCGTTCTCGCCACGAAATTCGCCATTTTGTCCTCCAAGCTTCGAGGATCCGCTTGCGAGCGCGCCGTCGCTTAAGGGATCGTTCATCATGTCATGGTGAATTTCCCGTGAACATAACCGAAGTTGTGTAAAGGGTTGAAGTCGTGGGTTATCTTTCGCCGCCACCATCTCCCCAGCCGGTTGTCGTCTATAAGGACGTCGGCGGCTTGGTCAGCGATTACGAAGCGCGAACCGAGGATTATCGCCGCGAAAATCGCGAGGTGCGGCTGCACGAATGCCGCTCCGCCTGCACGCTGGCCCTGAGCCTGCCCAACGTTTGCGTCTATCCCGACGCGAAGTTGAAGTTCCACCAGGCCTATAACGAGTTGACGCGCGAGACCGATCTTGGCGTCTCGGCGCATTTGTTCGACAGCTATCCCGCCGCCGTGCGGGATCGGCT
>JBAWEN010000540.1:0-2373 GCA_049591215.1 Methylocystis sp.
TCCCGGGAGATTTTTGGCGATGCTGACGAAAAAACAAAGTGATCTCTTGCGCTTCATTCATGAGCGGCTGAAGGAGACCGGCGTGCCGCCCTCCTTTGACGAGATGAAGGACGCGCTCGATTTACGCTCGAAGTCCGGGATTCACCGGCTGATTCTGGCGCTCGAGGAGCGCGGCTTCATCCGCCGCCTGCCCAATCGAGCCCGCGCGCTCGAAGTGCTGCGCCTGCCCGAATCCTCGACCCCGCCCAGCGCCAACCGCGCCCGCAAATTCTCGCCCAGCGTCATCGAGGGCAATCTCGGCCGCGTGCGCCCCTTGCATGAACGCCAGGAAGAACTGGAGGATCAGCAGGTCGCGATCCCCGTGATGGGGCGCATCGCCGCCGGCACCCCGATCTCGGCGATCCAGTCGCGCAGCCACACCATCAGCCTGCCGCCCGACCTCTTGTCGAACGGCGAACATTTCGCGCTCGAAGTGCGCGGCGATTCGATGATCGAGGCCGGCATTCTCGACGGCGACACCGTGGTGATCAAGAAGCAGGATCAGGCCGAGACCGGCGATATCGTCGTCGCTTTGATCGACGAAGAGGAAGCGACCCTGAAACGCCTGCGCAAGCGCGGCGCCTCGATCGCGCTGGAGGCCGCCAATCCCGCCTATGAAACCCGCATCTTCGGACCCGACCGCGTCCGCATCCAGGGCAAGCTGATCAGCCTGCTGCGGAAATATTGACGATGGGCGGGTCGGGCTCAGCGCTCGGTTTGGGCGGAGATTTCCTCGGCGCTTGGGTCATGCTCCGTCTCGTCGCCCGGCAAAGGCGCCGGACGCTGGCGCGGCGCTCGCGACCACGGCCGGTTCTCGCCGCGCGAACGCGCCGTCGTCCACTCGACGCGCGCGCCCGTCAACCGCAGCGTGACGGCGCCGGTCTCCTCCAGTCTGCGCCGGTCGATCACGATCGGGGCGCCGCAGCCTTGCGGCGCGAACAGCGGCGTCACCACGATCGCGGCGCGGGCGCAATCTTCGATCAGCGCCTCCCGTTTTTCGACCAGCGCCACCAGCTTTCCGTCGATCGCGCGGGCGACGCAGCCGGATTCGTCGCAAGCGATTCCGGCCGCCGCATCGCGCGGCGAACGAGAATCTGCATCGGCGCGTAGCCACTGTTCCGCTGCGAAGCCGTCCGGCTTGCGGCCAAGCAACGCAAGACCGCCGCCGGCCCGCCGCACCGCCGCGGACTCTCCGTTCGCGCCCACGGCGAGGTCGAAGCCCGAGAAGGACGAGGCGCCGATCAAACCGATTACGAGTAAAGGAATGGCCGTCGCCCGCAACAGAAGGCTGCGCCAAAGAACAGCTGAGAGCAACGCCAGCGCTAGAAAGAATATCGCCCAGGGCGCGAAGCTTTTCACGGGAAGATCGGCGCCGGGCGCGCTGGCGATCAGCTTCGCGAGGTAGGTAATGAGGTCGATGCCGAGCCCAAGGTAACGCCACACGAATGCATCGAGCCCGAGCGGATACAGCGCCGCGCCGAGCAAAGCGCAAGGCACGGCGAAGAATTCGATGATGGCCAGGGTCAAGGGGTTGCCGATCAGCACATAGGGGCTGAGTTCATGGAAGTCGTTGGCCATGAAGGAGGCGGTGGCCGAAGTCGCGCAGAAGGTGGCGAAAAGAGCCGCGCCCGGTCCGGCCGAGACGCCGCGCCAAAAGCGCGCAAAAACGCGCATCGGCGACCCATCCGCGCGCACCATCCCCCGCGCGTCGCGCATCGCGGCGCGGCTTTCACCGCGAGCCTCGAACACGGCGATCAGCGCGGCGACGGCGGCGAAGGAAAGTTGAAAACTCGCCCCCAGCAAAGCTTCGGGCTCGAACGCCAAAACGAAAAACGCCGCCCATGCGAGATTGCGCATCGACAAGGCGGGACGGTCGAACAATACGGCGACGAGCATGACCAGCGTCATCACCAGGGCCCGCTCCGCGCCAACGCGCGAGCCCGTGCCAAGGTCGTAAAGAATCGCGGCGAAAATCGCCAGCGCCGCCGCCCATTTCTTGATCGGATAATTGAGCGCCAGGGTCCGCGAACAGGCGAACAGCCGGCGCAGGCCGACGAAAAAAATTCCCGCCACCAGACTCATTTGAACGCCGGAAATTGTCACGACATGAAAAATTCCGGCGCGGCGGATCAATTCCTTGGCGTTTTCAGACAAAAAGTCGCGCTTGCCCGTCACCATGGCGGCGGCGATGGCGCCGGCGTCGCCCTGCAACTCGTCGTAAACGCGGAAGGCCAGCGCGTTGCGGGCGCGATCGACGGCGGCGAAAAAGCGCAACGACAGCGGCGCCGGATCGGGCGGCGGCATCACTTCGACCCGCCCCAGCGTGCTGCCCAC
>JBAWEN010000541.1:0-3526 GCA_049591215.1 Methylocystis sp.
CTGCGCGCGGAGTTCTAACGCGATGCAAACGCATTTCTCATTGGCCGCTCTCGCCGACCCCGACATGGCGCGGTCGGAAAAGATTCTGCGCGCCTGCGTGCATTGCGGCTTTTGCACCGCGACCTGCCCCACCTTTCTGCTCACTGGCGACGAACTCGATTCGCCGCGCGGACGCATCTATCTGATCAAGGAAATGTTGGAGAACGAGCGGCCCGCCGACGCGCGCACGACGCGCCATGTCGACCGTTGCCTCTCCTGTCTTTCCTGCATGACCACCTGTCCGTCGAGCGTGCATTACATGCATCTCGTCGACCACGCCCGCGCCCATATCGAGACGACTTACGCGCGCCCGCTGAGCGAGCGGTTTTTGCGCGGCGCGCTGGCGTTGGTTCTGGCCCGGCCAAGACTGTTTCGGCTCGCCCTGCGCGGGGCGGCGCTGGCGCGGCCTTTCGCCAAGGCGCTGCCGGGACGGCTGCGCGGCCTCGTCGCGATGGCTCCCAAGCGCCTGCCCGCGCCCTCATTGGTCGACCGGCCGCAAACATTCGCCGCGCAAGGAAAGCGCAAGATGCGCGTCGCCCTGCTCAATGGCTGCGCCCAGACCGTGCTCGACACGCGCATCAACGAGGCCACGATACGGCTGTTGACCCGCCATGGCGTCGAGGTCGTGGTTGCGCGCGGCGCGGGCTGTTGCGGCGCGCTGGCGCATCATCTCGGCAAAACCGGTGAGTCCCGCGCCTTCGCCGCGCGCAACATAGACGCCTGGTCGCGCGAGATCGAGGCGGGCGGGCTCGACGCGGTCGTCATCAACACCTCGGGCTGCGGCGTGACCGTGAAGGACTACGGCTTCATGTTCCAGGATGACGCGCGGCTGGCGGGAAGGGCGGCGCATATCTCCGCCATCACGCGCGATGTGAGCGAGATCCTGGCCGAAATCGACTTTACGCCGACAGGAACGACGCCGCCGCTGCGCGTCGCCTATCACGCCGCCTGCTCGCTGCAACATGGGCAGCGGATCACGGGGCAGCCGCTCGCCTTGCTGAAGGCCGCCGGCTTCGCCGCGATGGCGGTTCCCGAAGGCCATATCTGCTGCGGTTCGGCTGGCACGTATAATCTGTTGCAGCCGGAACTTGCCGAACAATTGCGCGCGCGCAAGGTGGAAAATATCGAATCCCTTGGGCCCGACGTCATCGCCGCCGGCAATCTCGGCTGCATGATCCAGATCGGCGGCGGAACCGATGTTCCCGCCGTGCATCTGGTGGAGCTTTTGGACTGGGCCAGCGGCGGGCCTCGCCCGGAAGCGCTCGCGTCCGCTTAATATTTAGGCTGTCGCTTGCATTGCGCCAGCGGCGCACGGGCCTTAAGTCGAGTCGTGGCTATCCAAAGTTAGAACTCTAATTAAAAGGGAGATTCCGATGAAAATTTCCGCCCGCAACGCGCTCAAGGGAAAGGTTGTCGAGATCAAGAAGGGATCGACGACCGCTCATGTGCAGATCGACGTCAACGGCTCCATTGTGACTGCTTCGATAACCAATGAGGCCGTGGATGAATTGGGTCTTCACGTCGGCCAATCCGTCCACGCGGTGATCAAATCCTCCGACGTGATGGTGGCCGTTCCCTGAGGGGCGGCGCCTCGAAAGCACGTGTGAAAGGCTGGCGCCCCGTTTGATCCGATGATTGCGAGCGGGTCGATCCGTTCCGTTTTGAAACGGAAATGGATCGCCCCACGCAATCATCGGGAAACAAGCCATGCCGCGCCTTGCTGTCACTGTAAGCCACGCCTATTCCTCGAATCGGTCGGCGCGAAAGTTCGGCCCGACCGGGCGGCCCATCCGGGACTTGGATGCGCTGATCCAAGACAATGACGCGCGGGAAGCCCTGATCGATCCGCATGTTCTCGCGTGGATAGCGCTGTTGATGCTCGTCGCCGGCTTGGCGTTGGCCGTCGCATGGTGGCGCGTGATTCACTTTCCGCATTAGGCCGGCCAAGGTCGTCCGGGGCCGCGACATGTTTGGCGCGCGCGTGGGGGCGGATCTCGGCCAAGCTTGCCGGGCCACTTTAGCTTTGCGCGCGCATTGATTAGAAGGGGCAATGATTCTCGCTGGACGCATCCCCACATGACCGACACAACCTGCCCCTGCCGCCTGCGCGACGCGGCTCCGCTGCCTTATTCCGATTGCTGCGCGCCCGTGCTCGAAGCGGGCAAGCCCGCCGCGACGGCGCAAGCCCTGATGCGGGCGCGCTACAGCGCCTTCGCGCTCGGCAAGATCGATTTCCTTTACGAGTCGCTGGCGCCCGAGGCGCGTCACGATTTCGATCGCAAGGCGGTGACTCACTGGGCGTCGCAGTCGCAATGGCTGGGGCTCGAGGTTCTCTCGACCGAACAGGGCGAGACGGGCGACACGACGGGCTTCGTCGAATTCGTCGCGCATTTCGTCCTCGAGGGCGAGGAGCGCGCGCATCGCGAACGCTCGCTGTTCCGCTTCGACGCGGAAGACGGGCGCTGGTATTTCGTCGACGAAGCCAATCGCAAGCCGGCGCCGATCGTCAAGGGCGCGCAGCCCGGACGTAATGACCCGTGCCCCTGCGGCTCCGGCAAGAAATATAAGAAGTGCTGCGGCGCGGCGGCGTGAGAGCGCGGCGCTTCTCACGCCAAATCGCGCGCGGGCCGGTTTAGCGCCAGCGCCGAAATGGCGAGAATGAGCCCGACGAATGCGAGCAAAAGCGTCGAGATCGCATTGACCTCGGGCGTCACGCCGAGCCGCACTTGCGAATAAATCCGCATCGGCAGCGTCGTCGCCCCCGGTCCCGTGGTGAAACTCGCTATCACGAGATCGTCGAGCGAGAGCGTGAAGGCGAGCAGAAACGCGCTGGCGAGAGAAGGCGCTATCGCCGGCAGCACGACCAGCGTGAAGGCCCCCATCGGCGTCGCGCCGAGATCCATCGCCGCTTCCGCTTGCGACGGATCGCAACCGCGCAGCGCCGCCAGCAACACGACGCTGGTGAAGCACATGGTGAAGGTCGCATGGGCGATCACCAGCGTGACAAAGCCGCGCTCGAAGCCAAAAGCGACGAAGGCGCTCAGTAACGCTAGGCCCAGCACGACCTCCGGCAGCACCAGCGGCGCGTGAACCGCGCCAAAGAACAGCCCGCGCGTGCGAAAACCACCAAAGCGCGCCAAGGCCACCGCCGCGGCGAGGCCAAGCAGCGTGGCGATCGCCGCCGACAGAGCCGCGACGGAAAGACTGACCTTGGCGGCGTTCAGCATCGCCGCGTCATCCAGCAGCGCCACATACCATTTGGTGGAGAATCCACCCCAGACCGTCACGAGTTTCGAGTCGTTGAAACTCATCGCCGCGAGAATCAGAATCGGCCCGTAAAGGAAGGCGAAGCCCAGCAGCAGGACGAAGAAACGGGCGAATCTCACGACGGCCGCTCCTCGGCGCGAAGCCGCGCGCGCTCGGCGATGAGCAGCGGGCCAATCAGCAGGGCCAGCAGGATGATCGCGGCGGCGCTGGCCGCCGGCCA
>JBAWEN010000542.1:0-1698 GCA_049591215.1 Methylocystis sp.
TTGCGTTAAGATTTAATGGAAGCGATGCGGAGACCCTTCGGATGACCGGCGAGAAAATCGACGCGCTTTTGGCGCTGCGCAGCGACGGGCGGCTCCTCGTCGGGCGCGATCGGATCAAACTTCTCGAGGCCGTGGCCGAACATGGCAGCATCACCAAGGCCGCCAAGGCCGCCGGCTTTAGTTATAAGACGGCCTGGGACGCCGTGGACGCGATCAACAATCTGCTGCCGAGTCCCGCCTTTATCACCAAGGCCGGCGGACGTAGCGGCGGCGGGGCGCATGTCACCGAGGAAGGGCGCCAGCTCATCGAGACCTTCCACCGGTTGGAGGCGCGCATGTCGCGCATTTCATCATTGATCGCGCAGGAGGGTTTCGCCGGTCACGACGATTTCGCGCTGTGGAGCCTCGGCATCAAGATTTCGACCCGCAACATGTTTCAGACGGAAGTGGTGGGCGTGCGCAGGTGGCCGGTCGACGTCGAGGTGACGCTAAAGGTGACGGCGGAGAGCATGATTCACGCGATCGTCACCAACGAGGCGGCGGACGAATTGGGGCTGGCGCCTGGACGCAAGGCGCTGGCGCTGATCAAATCCTCCTTCGTGCGGCTCTCTCTCCCGGGCGCGGAGGCCAAGGCCGAGCGCAACAGCTTCAAGGGCGTCGTCAGGCGGCGAATCGACGCCGAACGCAACAGCGAAGTGCTGATCGACATCGGCTCGGGCAAGACCATGACGTCCGTGATCGCGCGCCAGACCGCCGAGGATCTCGAAATTCGAGCGGGCATGCCGGCGGCGGCCGGTTTCAACGCTACCGACGTGATTCTCGCGGTCGATTGACGGCGCGAGATCGCGGGCGCGCGAAATGGTCGCGGGTTCATAGCTCGCCCAGCAATCGACTGGAAACCGCCAACGCCAAGGCCCGGTCGCGCGTGGCGTAAAACGTGCTATTTTAAGAGCATGGCAGATAGAGGCAGTCCTATGAACATGCGAATTCCAACAATTGCGTCATTGCTCCTATTGCTCGCGACCGGCTCCTCTCTCGCGGCGGATCCCTTGCGTGAGCAGGCGAAGGGGCTGTTCGAGCCAATACCAAGCGCCGCGCCCGCCCTGCCGGGCGATCCGGCGACGCCCGAGAAGCTGGCGCTCGGCAAAATGCTGTATTTTGACTCACGACTCTCGGAGAACAACGACATCAGCTGCGCCGCCTGTCACAACATCGGCATGGGCGGGGTCGGCGGCCCCGCCTCCTCGAAGGGTCACGGCGGCGAGCTCGCCGGCCGCAATGTATTGACGGTTTTGAACGCCGTCTTCAATAAGTCGCAGTTTTGGGACGGCCGCGCCGCCGATCTCAAGGAGCAGGTCGTGCTGGGGGTTATGGCCAACCCCGCCGCCATGCTGAAGACGAGAGGCGGACCGATCATCGGCGATTCCGCAGCCAATAATCTCACCAAGCAACATATCGTCGAGCGGCTCAAGGGCATTCCCGCCTATGTCGAGGCGTTTAGGAGAGCGTTTCCGGCCGAATCCGATCCGATCGTCTATGACAATATCGGAAAGGCCATCGCTGTTTTCGAAGCGACCTTGATTACGCCGGACGCTCCTTTCGACCTTTGGTTGAACGGCGACGACAACGCGCTCTCGCAAGACCAGAAGGGCGGCCTGCAAACCTTCATCGATAAGGGATGCTCAAACTGCCACAACG
>JBAWEN010000543.1:0-2862 GCA_049591215.1 Methylocystis sp.
ATACGCTTCCATCAACGAGCTTCCGAGCGTGTTGCGGCTGTTCCCGTTGACGGGAGCGTTGCTGCTGCCGCGCGGCGAGCTGCCGCTCAATATCTTCGAGCCGCGCTATCTGGCGATGATCGACAGCGTCATCGCCAGCGACCGCCTGATTGGCATGATTCAACCCGCCGGCGGCCGCGCGGAAGACCGGCTCTATGAAATCGGCTGCGCCGGCCGCGTCACCCATTTCAGGGAAACGGGCGATGGGCGTTACATCATAACGTTGAGCGGCGTGACCCGATTTAAGATATTGGCCGAGGAGGAGGAGCCGACCGCGCCATTCCGAACCGCCCGCGTCGCCTTCGACGACTTCGCTCACGATCTCGAGCCGGGGGCCGGCGAAGACAACGTCGATCGCGCTCGAATGACGGAAATGCTGCGCAAATTCGCGCAAGCGTCGAAGCTCGATATCGACTGGGCCAGCATCGACGCCGCGCCGACGGAAACCCTGGTCAATGCGCTCGCGATGATGTGCCCGTTCGGCGCGCGGGAAAAACAGTCGCTGCTGGAGGCGATCGACCTCAAAACCCGCGCGGAAGTTCTGATCGGCCTGGCGCAGTTCGATCTCGCCCAGGGCGACCGCGCCCCACATGTCGTTGACCGCGCGCAGTTTCATTGAAGTTTGGGCGGGAAATAGCCTATGATCGCGCGCATGGACCAATGGCGTTCGCGCGCGCCTATCGAGGAGATGGCATTGAACGAGACCGCCGATAAGGCGCCGGAAGGCGCCCGGGAGCCGACCCGCGTGGATCCGCGACTGCTGGAGATCCTCGTTTGCCCCTTGACCAAGTCGACCCTGGAATATGACTCGGCGCGTCAGGAACTGGTCTCGCGTTCCGCGCGTCTCGCCTTCCCCATTCGCGACGGCATCCCGATCATGCTGCCAGAGGAAGCGCGGCGGATCGAGTAACCCGCGATGACGACCGCGTCGTCGTCCCCATTGGAGCGCCTGCTGGCGCTGCTCGATCTCGAATGCGTCGGCGAGGACGTGTTTCGCGGCTACAGCCCTCCGACCGCGGGACCAATGGTGTTCGGAGGTCAGGCGATCGCGCAGGCGCTGGTCGCGGCGCGGCGCACGGTCCCGGCCGATCGCCCGGCGCATTCGTTGCACGGTTATTTCGTGCTCGCCGGCGATCCGAAAACGCCGATTCATTATACCGTCGAGCGCGTTCGCGACGGCAAAAGCTTCACGACCCGACGCTGCACGGCGAAGCAGCGGGGCCACACGATCTTCTCCCTGGAGGCGTCGTTCCAGATCGTCGAGGCGGGATTCGAGCATTCCATCGAGCCGCCAGACGTTCCTGGCCCCGAAACCCTGGCCACGACCAGCGCCCTATCCGAGCGGTTAAAGTCGTTTCTGCCGCGCGGCGCGTTGGAGCGGATGGAGAAAGATTCGGCGCTGGACATTCGCTTCGTCGATCTGGAGGGAATGCTCGGCGGCGCGCATCCGGGCAAGACGCGCCAGAATATCTGGTTTCGCATCGTTGACCCAATGCCGGACGACGACGCCGTCCACCAAGCCCTGCTTGCCTATCTTTCAGACATGACTCTGCTGAACACGGCGCTGGCGGCGCATGGACGCTCGATATTTGATCATACGCTACAGGTCGCCAGCCTCGATCACGCGCTGTGGTTTCATCGCCCCTTCCGCGCCGACGAATGGTTGCTCTATGCGCAAGACAGCCCAAACGCCTCGGGCGGGCGGGCTTTGACGCGCGGCCAATTGTTCACGCGGGAGGGGCGCCTGATCGCCTCGGTGAGCCAGGAAGGGTTGATCCGGCAAAGAGGCGCTAAGATTTAAGCACAACAATGACTATTTTTTGGGCAACTGGCGGCCGCAACGCGGAGTATGCCGATTTTGAAGGCGCCGAGGGCGCCGAGCGGAAGCGGACGACCGCTTGCCTGCAACCCCCGGAATCACTCGGTTCGACGTAAAGAAACCTGATGGGCGCGCGCCGGGCGATTTGCGCGGGCGCCCAGCTATAGCCTCCGCGCCCCGGTTTCCCGCGTGTTGCGAGGTGTGGCACGCCATTTGAAGGCGACGGCCCAGCGTGGCGCTTTCGCCGCGTCCGATCGCCGCGCGCGGCGTTTTGTTCTCCCGGCGGGCGCCACCCGTCTTTAAGTTCAACAACACAGGATAGGCAGATGAAAATCGTGACCGCGATCATCAAGCCCTTCAAGCTCGATGAGGTACGTGACGCGCTGACGGCGATCGGCGTCCACGGCCTCACCGTGACGGAGGTAAAGGGCTACGGGCGACAGAAGGGTCATACGGAAATTTATCGCGGCGCCGAATACGCCGTTAGTTTTCTTCCCAAACTGAAAATCGAAGTGGCTGTCGCGGCGGATCTTGTCGACAAGACGATCGAGACGATCACCGCCACCGCTCGCACCGGCCAGATTGGCGACGGCAAGATCTTCGTCGCGCCGATCGAACGCGCGGTCCGCATCCGCACCGGCGAAAAAGACGAGGACGCGCTGTGATTTTCCCTTCCCCGACCTATCAGGAGTCGTCAATGAGTCTTCGTCCGCCACGCGGCATTTCCAGCGCCTCGACCGTTACGGGAGCGTTTTTCCTGGCCCAATGCGTCTTTCTCGCCGCGTCTCCAGCGCTCGCCGCCGGCAACGCGCCCGTTCCCAATCCCGGCGACACCGCATGGATGCTGACCTCCAGCGCGCTGGTGCTGATGATGTCGATTCCCGGACTCGCGCTGTTCTATGGCGGCCTCGTGCGCAGCAAGAACATGGCGTCGATCCTAACGCAGGTCTTCACCATCGTGGCGCTGGTCGGCGTGCTCTGGACGCTGTACGGCTATTCGCTGG
>JBAWEN010000544.1:0-6097 GCA_049591215.1 Methylocystis sp.
GCCTAACAATTCAGCTTCGCGCCCCTAAAAACAATACCCAATAGGATAGCAGATGACAATCTATTGAAGGGGTCTATTAGCCCATCTGGGCAGTAATACACCCACCCAAATTTCGACGCAAAACCCAACCCAACACCTAGCCTCGCTCTCGTAATAAAACGCAAATCGGCTGCATTTCCATGACTATAGATTGTTTCATCAAGCCAAGAGCGGCGGCCAACGTCTCACTTAAACGGCCCAACCCTCCGGGCTGCGACATTTTGTGCTGCATTGCGTCATAAGGGTAGCGCGCAAATTCGGCTGGCATTTCGACGGAAGGGCGACATCGGCCCATGAATCCAATAATATGTGACTAAATCTTAGCCAGTGTTCGGCGCCGCACCTAGCGCGGCGACGCCATAGGCGTAGCCTCGTCAACCTCCGCGCGGCTTACGGCGCCAACGACGCGGTTCTTGAATCGACTGGCGTTCCGTGGCTCAAGGCCCATCCAAGCACTACACTCGATCAATCGAAAAACCGTTCAGATTGGACGAACGGAAGGCGAGTTGGACGACCGTCGCCTTCAATTGTCGAAATCGCACATGTTCGCCGCTAACCGTTTTTCCGTTCGCGCGGACAGAGGGGCTCGCCACCCCCTACTCCTCCATCTTCAACGCCGCGATAAACGCCTCCTGCGGGATTTCCACCCGCCCGAACTGGCGCATCTTTTTCTTGCCTTCTTTTTGCTTGTCCAGCAGCTTCCTTTTGCGCGTCGCGTCGCCGCCGTAGCACTTTGCGGTCACGTCTTTCCTAAACGCCCGCACCGTCTCGCGCGCGATGATCTTGCCGCCGATCGCCGCCTGGATCGGCACCTGGAACATGTGGGGCGGGATCAGCTCCTTCAGCTTCTCCACCATCTGCCGGCCGCGCCCCTCGGCTCTTGTGCGGTGCACAAGCATCGACAGCGCGTCGACCGGTTCGGCGTTGACGAGGATGCTCATCTTCACGAGATCGCCGGCGCGATAATCGGTGATGTGGTAGTCGAAGCTGGCGTAGCCCTTGGAGATGGATTTTAAGCGGTCGTAAAAGTCGAACACCACTTCGTTGAGCGGCAGATCATAGATCGCCATCGCGCGCTTGCCGACGTAATTGAGGTCGGCCTGAATCCCGCGCCGGTCCTGGCAGAGCTTTAGCACCGCGCCGAGGTAATCGTCGGGCGTCATGATCGTCGCGCGAATCCAGGGTTCCTGAATCTCGGCGATCTTGACCACATCCGGCATGTCGGCGGGATTGTGCAGTTCGATCTCTTCGCCATTGGTGAGTTTGATCTTGTAAACGACCGACGGCGCCGTCGCGATGAGGTCTAGGTTGAACTCGCGGCGGAGGCGCTCCTGTATGATCTCGAGGTGCAGCAGGCCCAAAAAGCCGCAGCGAAAGCCAAAGCCTAGCGCCGCCGAGGATTCCATCTCGAATGAAAAGCTCGCGTCGTTGAGCCGCAGCTTGCCGATCGCGGCGCGAAGATCCTCGAAATCGGCCGCGTCGACCGGAAACAGCCCGCAGAACACCACCGGCTGCGCCGGCTTGTAGCCGGGCAGCGCCTCCGCGCAGGATTTCTTTTCGTCGGTGATGGTGTCGCCGACCCTGGTGTCGGCCACCTGCTTGATCTGCGCGGTGATGAAGCCGATCTCGCCCGGCCCCAGCCGCGCCACGTCCTGCATCTTCGGCTTGAACACGCCGATCCTGTCGACCTCATAATGGGCGTCCGTGCCCATCATTTTGATTTTCTGGCCTTTTTTCAGCGCGCCGTCGAACACGCGCACGAGCACGACGACGCCGAGATAGGCGTCGTACCAGCTGTCCACCAGCCCCGCCTTGAGCGGCGCGTTCTCGTCGCCCTTGGGCGGCGGCAGCCTTGTGACGATCGCCTCCAGCACGTCGCCGATGCCGATTCCCGTCTTGGCGGAGATCAGCACGGCGTTGGAGGCGTCGAGGCCGATCACGTCCTCGATCTGCTGCTTGATGCGGTCTGGCTCGGCCGCCGGCAGGTCTATCTTATTGAGAACGGGGACGATCTCGTGGCCGGCGTCGAGCGCCTGATAGACATTGGCGAGCGTCTGCGCCTCGACGCCCTGGCTCGCGTCGACGACGAGAAGCGAGCCCTCGCAGGCGTGCAGCGAACGCGAAACCTCATAGGCGAAATCGACGTGGCCGGGCGTGTCCATCAGATTGAGGACATAGGACTTTCCGTCCTTGGCCTTATAGTCGAGACGCACCGTCTGCGCCTTGATGGTGATGCCGCGCTCGCGCTCGATGTCCATCGAGTCGAGCACCTGCTCGACCATGTCGCGCTCGGCGACCGTGCCGGTTTGCTGGATCAAACGGTCGGCAAGCGTCGATTTGCCGTGATCGATGTGGGCGACGATGGAGAAATTGCGGATATTGTCGATGTCATGGCTGGTCATGGCCGCTCGGATAGCAGCGCCAGGGCGCTAAGGGAAGAGCGCCGCCGCCCGGCGCGCGACAATGCGCGCCAAATTGCGTGAAACGACAAAAAGGCGCGCGCGAATGCGCGATTCCGCGCGCGCCGTGACGATGCCCTATTTCTTGGCGAGGCGCGCCTCGACTTCGCTCATCAACTTGGCCGCGAGCTGCTTCGCGAGCGGCCAGCCGGTATCGCGGGTCCATTGAGCAAGGGCGACAGTCGCCTTAACCGTGAGGCAACCCAGTTGCGTCGCGATCTCGACGGTCTTGTCGAACCAGGCCAACCCGGGATGATTCTCCGGGATCTTGCCGCGCAGGAAAGCGAGGCCCGTCTTAGTCCGTTCCGTGATCAGCGCCCACAGAACCTCGGCGGGCTCGACGGATGGAGCGGTCTCGATCGTATGGCGCAGACTCAAGATTTCCTTGGCGGAGTCCTCCGCCCTCAGGCCAGCCTCGGCTAAAGCGCGCGCCGCGTCCGCGGCCTCGCTGGCGAGACGGTCCCGCTCCGTCGCGGCGGCGGCGAGACGCTGGCGCAACTCGTCGCGCTCGCGAGCGATCGCATTGGCCTTCGCGACGATCTCCGATTTCTCGAAGGCGTGACGGTCGCGCTCGGCCGCGACGCTCTTCAATTGCTCTTGCAATTCGCCGACATTGACGACGGGCGCGGCGGGCGCCGGCGCGACTTGGGGAAGCTCGTGATCGTCCGACAGGGCCGCCTCCTAAGCGTTAGGCCCGACAGCGCGCGGGCGGAAATAATTCGTCCCGAGAATCGGACGCGGAACAGCTGTTTAAAAATGATACATATTCGCTTTGTCGATCCGACGCCAGAAGCTTCTGCTCGCCAAGCCCAAGTCCTTGCCCAGGAGCAGGCCCAGGCGCTCGCGCCCCGATGAAGCTGGCGGAGTTATTGACTTTGGATAAGCCGAGGCGCTCAGCGGCCGCCGTGTTTCGAGGAGTCCGCGCCGGCCGCCTTCAGCAACGTCAGGCACTCGTGAGTATCGGCGAGGCAATGTTCGCGCGCGGCGCCAGCGAGCTTGGCCGCGGCGGCGCGTTGAAGCGCCGTCAGCGCGTCATCCTTGACGCCGGCCGCGCGGCGCTCTCCGCCGGTCGCCGTTTCGCTTCCGCCGCGTGCGCGCGCCATGGAAGCGAAGATTTCGTCCTTATGCAGCGCGAAATACACCAGGACGATCACGAATGCGCTTTTGAGAAGAAAGCCCAAGACAAGCTCCAAATGCGGCCCGCAAGCGCGGCGCGGCCGGCGTCGCCGTGACGAAGTTGATCCCAAGCCGCGCTCTCGTGGGAGCTTTGCGGGCATATCCTTTCGCAATCGTTAATCCGTGCTCCTCGAGCGTGCATAACGAATGGCAACGAGTTGCAAACCATGAGCAAAGATCGGGGCGGTCTTCCGCCCGTTAATACGATTCAAGATTGCGGCCTTAGCAGTCACTTAACATCGATTTGAAAGGCTCACGCCAATTAGGGAGCGTCGCCTTGGGTAACATGTCAGCAATCACTTCCACCGAGCCGGAATGGCTGGATCTCCTGACGCATAAAAGCGCTGGCAACGATCCGATCGAACTGGCGCGTCAAAAGTTTTTCGTGGCGGCGCGCCTGGCCATCGGCATGAGCGTTCTGGCGTTCTCGCCAATCTCTCTCTTTCTTTACGGCATCCCCAGCCCGCAGCACGCGGCGCAGTTCATCCTCGCGCTGACCCCGCTTATCGCGATCGTCGTGCTCAAGCAAACCGGCAATTTGCGCTTGGCGGAGTGTGTTTCGATCTTCGGCTGGGCCGCCCTCGCCGCGAATGTCGGCGCGTCGACGCAAGGCTACGAAGCCGTCTCCCTCACTCTCCTGACGATCGCATTGCTCGAGGCCGCGCTGACCTTGGAAATCGGCATGGTCACCGCGGTCGTCGGCGCAATTCTCGCGCTGATCGCCCTGGAGGTGAGCCGCAATCCATATGGCCCCACCGGCGTCGCGGCGCGCGCCGACGTGGCGCTGTTCGTCACGCCGCTGATGATGTACATGGCCGCGCTCGCCGCCGGCGCGATTTTCATGGCTAGCGCCCGCGTGCTGGCGGATCAGCGCAACGCACGCGATTTGCGGCTGCTCACCAGCGCGATCGGCGACATCGTCGTTCGCTTCGATCGCACGGGCGCGGTGTCGTCGATCGTCGGCGACACGCACAAGACCTACGGCCTGGAGACTCGCGACCTGTTTGGCCGAGGCTTCTTCCGGCGTGTGCATGTCGCCGACCGCCCCGCTTTTCTCAAGCTCGTTTCGGATGCCATCACCGACAGCGCGCCGGCCCACGCCGTGCTGCGCCTCCATATCGGCGGCATCGAGAACTGCATCGGCGGCTATCTCGAACCGGTGTTCAATTACTTCGACGCGCGCACCTGCCAAATCGAGCCGACGTCGGAAAACACCAAGGAAATCGAAGCGCCCGTGCTCTGCATCCTGAGGGATGTGACGGCGGCGCGCCGCGCCGAGGAAGAGATCGCGGCGGCCCGCCGCCAGAGCGAACTCGCCATGGCCGGCAAAACGCGCTTCCTCGCCAATGTCAGTCACGAGCTTCGCACGCCGCTCAACGCGATCATCGGCTTTTCGGAAATGCTGGCCAGCGAGGAGCTGGAGCCGCGCGAAGCCGAAAAGCGCCGGGAATACGCCAATATCATCCGCGACTCCGGTAATCATCTGCACGAAGTCGTGAGCATGATCCTCGATATGTCGAAGATCGAATCGGGATCCATGCAGATTTTCCCCGAGCCGTTCTCCTTGCCCAAGCTCGTCGAGCAATGCTGCGATATGATCCAGATCAAAGCCGATCAGGGCCAGGTCACGCTGGCGCGCGAGTGCCGGGGCGACCTCGAGGAGGTTGTCGCGGACAAGCGCGCCTGCAAGCAGATCCTGCTCAATCTTCTGTCCAACGCCGTCAAATTCACGCCGCCGCGGGGCACGGTGACCGTGCGCTTGCGCCCCGAGGGCAATTCGCTGGTCCTCGCGGTCTCCGACACCGGCATCGGCATCGGCGCCGACGATCTCGCCCGGTTGGGGGATCCATTCTTCCAGGCGAGTTCATCGCACGATCGCAGCTATGAAGGCACCGGCCTTGGTCTCTCGGTCGTGCGCGGACTGGTCGGGCTGCACGGCGGCGCCATCGCCGTCGAGAGCGCGTTGCAGATGGGCACGACGGTCACGGTGCGCTTGCCGCTCGACGGCCGAAGCTGCGATCAAGGCGCGACGACGACAAAGATCGAAACCATCGCTCGCCGCCACGTCGCGGCTCAGGGCGAGGACATCGGGCAAGACCAAGATAGGGTGAAGAAAATTGCGTGAAGCTCTCGCCGTGTCCAACATCGACTTTTCCCCGCGCGACGAGCGAGCCGGCAATGCAAAACGCCGGGCGAAACCCGCCGCGGTCAAGCGCGCTCCGTTTTTGCGGCGCGTCTTCGGCGAGAGAGGGCGCTTTCGCTCCGTGCTGTTCACCGGCTTCGCCGGCCTCGTCGCCGTCGGCGTGCCGCTCAACGCGCTGTTCATGCAGGAGGGCCGGCGTCCGGCCGCGGCCGTCGCGCTGAAAATGCCGCCGATCGACGCCGCGCGGCAGAGCCAAGCCGCGCCCCCGTCACATCCGCGG
>JBAWEN010000545.1:0-3549 GCA_049591215.1 Methylocystis sp.
CGAACGACGAGACCACCGCGCGGGCGGAGGCCGTGGCGATCGAATTGCGCGCCGAGGGCGCCGATATAGCGCATGTGCGCCGTCCCGACCGGATAGGCTTCAAGGCCGGCGCCTGCGCCTATGGACTTACCATTTCAAGCGCGCCCTTCATCGCCATGCTGGACGCGGATTTTCGTCCGCCGGCCAATTGGCTGAAGCGCGGCGTGCCGCTGCTGGTGAAGGACCCGAAGGCCGGTTTCGCGCAGTCGCGCTGCGAATTCTCCAATTTCGAGAAGAACTGGCTTACCCGCGCGCAGGGTCTCGTTCAGGATGGGCATTTTCTGGTCGAGCAGCGCAGCCGCGCCCATGCCGGCTGGCTTTTCCAGTTCAACGGGACCGGCGGCGTCTGGCGGCGCGCGACCATCGAGCGCGCCGGCGGCTGGTCGGATTACTCGCTGGCCGAGGACCTCGATCTCACCGTGCGCGCCGCGCTCGACGGCTGGCGCGGCATTTTTATTTCCGAGCCGGCCATTCCGGGACAGGTGCCCGAGGGTCTGCGCGATTTCCGGCGCCAGCAGCGGCGCTGGTCGAACGGATTCGTGCAGGTCGCGCAGAGGACCATCGTTCCGATTTGGCGAGCGCCCTGGACGCTGACGCAGCGGATCGCCGCCATCGCGCTGGTGGCGCATCAGATTTTCTTCCCCGCGGCCGCCATCGGCGTTCTCGCGATACTGTTCGGCTCCATTCTGCACGGCTCGCCCGCGCCCTATCTGCCCATGCTCGAGGTTATCGCCGTCATGACGACGATCGTCGTCCTCGGCATCACGCTGCCGCCCTATCTAATGTTAAAGCGCGGCTCGCTCGTCGATTATCTGAAGACGATGGCCTCGGTGCCGCCGCTGATGGTCTATCTCGCTTTTTCCAACGGCGCGAAAGTTGTCCAGACCATGCGCGGACGCAGATCGCCGTTCAAGCGCACGCCGAAGATCGAACAAGCCGAGCCCAGTATCGTCGACGTGGACGTTGAGGCCTAGCCGATGAGCGCGCGGTTAAAACTGTCGTCGACGCTGACTTGCCCGGTTTGTGGTCACGCCGAGACGCTGACGATGGCCGTGGACTCATGTCAAATCCGCTACGACTGCCCCGTCTGCGGCGCTGTGACGAAGCCCAAGCCCGGCGATTGTTGCGTGTTCTGCTCCTATGGCGATGTTCCCTGTCCGCCGGTGCAGGAGAGCCGCGGTTGTTGCGGCGGGGGAGCGTCCGCCGCCAGAAGTCCGTAATGCTCTCGCTCATTTCAGGTACGTCGCCCGGGACAATAGCAAGACCCTCTCACCTTGCGGAGCGGTGATCTTGGGTTCGAGCCAGCGCTCCCACGTCGCCAATCTTGGTGTCGAGCCGATGTTCCGTAGCTTCGAGATCGGCGCGGGTCGCGGCCGCCGCGCTCATTTGTTCTTGTCATTTTCGGACCGGGTCCGCACATGCCGCCAGTCGACTCGACTGGCTTCGCGATTGCATGTCGGACCTACTGGATATTCTCGTCCTTTGGGCGCAAAACACAGGCAAATGCAATCGGCGAGGAGCAGCGCCCGTGGCGAATGAAGCGGATGTCTTGAAGGCTTTGGAGAAGGTTTCCGGTCCCGGCGGCGTATCGCTCGTCGCGTCGAACGCGGTCAGCGGAATCAATGTCGCGGGGGCGAAGGCGTTCGTCTCGATCTCCGGCGATCCGGCGCGGGCGAAGGAATGGGAGGCCATTCGCCTCGCGGCGGAGCGGGCCGTCGGCGAAATCAGCGGCGTCGAGCGGGCGATCGTCACGCTCACGGCCGAACACGCGCCGCGGCCGGAGCCGGCGCGTGATCGTGGCCATGGACATCATCACGACCACGGTCCCGCGGCCGCCGCGCCGCGCCGCGGCGTTATCGCCGCGGTCGAGCGCATCCGCTTCATCGTCGCCGTGGCGTCGGGCAAGGGCGGCGTCGGCAAGTCGACAACCGCCGCCAATCTCGCTCTGGGGCTCGCCGCGCAAGGCTGGCGCGTCGGCCTGCTCGACGCCGATGTTTACGGGCCGTCGGCTCCGCGGCTGTTCGGCCTGCATGGCAAGCCGCAAGTGGCCGACGGCAAGATGGTTCCGCTGGAGGCTTACGGCGTCAAGGTGATGTCGATCGGCTTTCTCGTCGACGAGAACGTGCCGATGGTCTGGCGCGGCCCGATGGTGTCGCAGGCGTTGACGCAAATGCTCGGCGAAGTCGCCTGGGGCGAACTCGACGCGCTCGTCGTCGACATGCCGCCGGGCACCGGCGACGTGCAACTCACGCTGGCGCAGCAGGTTCCGCTGGCCGGCGCGGTGATTGTCTCGACGCCGCAGGATCTCGCGCTGATCGACGCGCGCCGCGCGGTCGGCATGTTCCAGAAAGTGGAGGCTCCGATTCTCGGGATCATCGAGAACATGAGCTATTTTCTTTGCCCGCACTGCGGCGGCCGCACCGATGTGTTCTCGCATGGCGGCGCCCGTCACGACGCGGAAAAGCTGGGCGTGCCCTTCCTTGGCGAGGTTCCGCTCGACGCGGTGATCCGCGAGACCTCGGACGCCGGCCGTCCCGTCGTCGGCGCCGATCCGCGGGGCGCGCATGCGGCGATCTATCTCAATCTCGCGGCCAAGGTGAAAACGCTGCTGGAGACGCAAACGCGCCGCGCGGCGCCGGTCATCGTGAAGGGATAAAAGGCAGCCCGCTCCTGAAAGGTTCAGGAGCGGGCGTCCCTGGGAGGACAGAGAATTACTGGGGGATTTAAGCATGATCTAAACCGGCGGGCGCTTTAGCGGGCGCTTATCGCGTCCGCCGGGTCGCAAGCGCTAGGTCAGAAGCGCGACGCCTTCCTTGCCCACCAGGGCGTGAATGCGCATCAGAATCTGAAGCACCACGCCGAACACACCGAGCGCCATCCAGCCGAAGAACACGAAGCCCCAATGCAGCGGAGCGACGAACAGTTCTTCCATGAACCAGAAGGTGTGACCCCACTCATTCAGGCCGACGTTCGGGATGATCATGAACGGACCAATCGCCACGATCAGATAGGCCAGCGAATACCCATGAGCAAAATACGGAATGCGGGTCTTCGCATAGAAGAATCCGCCAACCGCGATCACCGAATAGATCGGGTAGCTCATGTAGAACTCGATGATGTGCGACGGCGTGAAGTCGGTGTCGCGAATCACCGTCATATGCCATGTGCCGTCCTGCTCCGTGAAGAAGCTGGCGCCCCAGTAAATGGCGATGGCGTAAACCACCAGCCATTGAACCAGAACGACAAGACGACGCATCTCCTCGCGCGGCTGAACCGCGTCGATGTTGCGGTCGCGGGTTTTCCACAGATAGCCGGCCAGGCCAATGCCCGAAATCAGCTCAAGCGGAATCTCCGTCCACAGAATGCTCAGCCAGTAAGTCTGTAACTCCGGAGCGAACGAGTCGAGACCCGCGCGCCACCCGAAAACCTGCTCGTAAATACGCACGATCAGGTAGAACACGTCCAGAGTAATAAGGCCAACCCACATCCCTCGCAGATCGACTACCTTAT
>JBAWEN010000546.1:0-2961 GCA_049591215.1 Methylocystis sp.
TCGCGAAGCGAGGTCGGATGAGGGTTCTTGGGATAACAACGCCCCTCCCTTCTCCCACTCGTGGGAGAAGGTGGCCCGGCGTAGCCGGGTCGGATGAGGACCGCCGCGACTTGGTTGAGTCCTTCCCCAGAGCCCTCATCCGACCCCACTACGTGGGGCCACCTTCTCCCGCGGGCGGGAGAAGGATTCGCGCTCCCGCCTTGCGCCTCTCGATATTGCATTTTAAGCTGCATTTTTTCGGGTGCGTCCGCTCCGAGGCAGGGCCATGGACAACGTCTTGGCGTCATTTTTCGCGCCGATCACACTGCTCCTCGGCGGCGGGTTGGTGGCGCTGGGGTTTTTGTCCTTTCTCGACCTTAACTACTTCAAGACGAAGTTACGGGCCAAGGTCGCCTTCGCGGCCGGGCTCGCCTTTATCTTAGCCACCGAGGCGATGTTTCTCACCAGCAGCGGCGCCGGGCGCTATCTCGCGGGGCTGCGGCTCGACGTGACCGACTGCCAATATAAGGTCGAGGAGGCTTTTCCGCTGGAGCGCGGCAGGCCCGGCCATGTCATCTCCGACAACATCAAGTCCTGCATGGACGAGCTCGGTTACGACTGGAGCATCGACCATCCGCATTGCGAAGAGGCGAAGCTCGCCACCAACACTTTTTGCTATTTGCCGCGCGCGCCGCTCGCCCGCACGATCGTCGCGTTTCAGATGAAGTTCGAGTGAGGCGAGAAACGCCCGCGATTGCGCGCGGCGACGCGCTGCCCTAAGACAGGCGCGAAACCGCGAGCCCGCCATGCAAAACGACGCCTTGTCAAAAACCCCGACCGACGCGCTGGGCGAATTGCGCGGCGAGATCGACCGCATCGATCTCGCCATGCACCGCCTTTTGATGCAGCGCGGGGAGATCATCGACCGGCTGATCGAGGTCAAGCGCGCTCAGGGCGGCGGCTGCGCCTTCCGGCCCGACCGTGAGGCGCAGATGATGCGCGCGCTGGTCGAGCGCCACCACGGTCTGCTGCCGCTCGACGCGGTGGAGGGCATCTGGCGCGTCATCGTTTCGACCTTCACCTTCGTGCAGGCCCCCTACTCCGTCCACGCCGACGACTCCGGCGGCGACGCGCAGATGCGCGACAGCGCGCGCTTTCATTTCGGCTTCACCGTGCCTTACGTCCCGCATCACGGCGCGGTCGCGGTCATCGACGCCGTGAGCGCCTCGTCGGGCGATCTCGGCGTGCTGCGTTCGCTCGGCGGCTCCGGCGACGGCGCCTGGTGGCTTCGCCTCGTGGGCGAGCGCGCGCCAAAAATCATCGCGCGGCTGCCGTTCGTCGAGCGGCCCGATCATCCGGCGGGACTGCCGGTGTTCGTCGTGGCCAAGCCCGCCACCGATTTTTATGCGCAGGACATCGCGCTCTATTCAGTGTCGCTGCCGCGCTGGGCGCATGACGTGCCGGCGGCGGTCGCGGCGGCGGGGGGCGAGATTCTCGCCAGCGCGCCCATAGCCCGTTCTTTAAGGACGGGCGTCCTTCAGCCGCCCTATGAAGGAACCGGCCATGCGCTGCTGATCGCCGCGCCCGCGCGAACCGCGTCCGGAGAGCTGCCGCGGCACTTGAAGGAGTGCGGCGTCGAAGCGCCCGTCGTCGAAGCGATCGGCGGTCACGCGGAGCGGTTCGAGATGAATGAAGCCCGCGCCGGCGTGTTCGCGCCGAAGGGTTAGTGATCCCCGTCGGCCCTCATCCGACCCCGCTCCGCGGGGCCACCTTCTCCCGTTCCACGGGAGAAGGGAGGCGCGGCGCCCTTCCTTGTCCCACTTGTGGGCGTAAGATGGGTCGGGTGAGGGCGCGCCGGCGTAGACCTGGAGCCTAACGCAATGACCAAACCCGCCCCGCGCGAAAACGTGCTGGCCATCGACATCTATGTTCCCGGCAAGAGCGCGGGCGTGGCGCGGGACGGCGCGCGCGTGTTCAAGCTCTCGGCCAATGAGACGCCGCTCGGCCCCTCCCCGCGCGCGATCGACGCCGCCCGCCGGAGCATCGAGCACGCCGCCGCATACCCGGAAGGCTCCTCGAAGCTGCTGCGCCAGGCGATTGGCGAAGCGCACGGCCTCGACCCCGCGCGCATCATCGCCGGCGCGGGCTCGGACGAGATTTTGGAGCTGCTGGCGCTGGCCTTCGTCGGGCCGGGCGACGAGGCGATTTACAGCCAATATGGCTTTCTCGAATATAAAATCGTCTCGCTCGCCGCCGGCGGAACGCCCATCGTCGCGCCAGAGACGAATTACACCGCCGATGTCGACGCGCTGCTCGCCGCCGTGACGGCGAAAACCAAAATGGTCTTTCTCGCCAATCCCAATAATCCCACGGGAACCTATCTGCCTTCGAGCGAAGTCACGCGCCTCGCCGACGCGCTGCCGAAAAATGTGATCCTGGTGCTCGACGCGGCCTACGCCGAATATGTGACGACAACGCAATACGAGGCCGGCGTCGCGCTCGCGACGCAGCGCGACAATGTGGTGATGACCCGCACCTTCTCGAAGATTTACGGTCTCGCGGGACTGCGGCTCGGCTGGGGCTACGGCCCCGTCGAGATCATCGACGCGCTGAACCGCATCCGCTCGCCATTCAATGTGTCGAGCGTCGCCTCGGCGGCGGGAATCGCCGCGCTGGAGGACAGAGCGCATCTTGGCGCCGCCATCGCCCATAACGCGGAGTGGCTGCCCTGGCTCGCGCGAAACATCGCCACGCTGGGGCTGGAGGTTCTGCCGAGCGTCGCCAATTTCTTGGCGATCCGCTTTCCCGATAAGGACGGCCGCCGCGCCGCCGACGCCGACAAATTCCTCTCCGAGCGGGGCCTCGTGCTGCGCGCCATCGCCGCCTATGGCATGCCGGAGTTTTTGCGGCTGTCAGTCGGTTCGCGAGAGGCCAATGAGCGCGTCGTCGCCGCTCTGGCCGAGTTCGTGGGGCGCGTATGAG
>JBAWEN010000547.1:0-8544 GCA_049591215.1 Methylocystis sp.
TTCAGAAGATCGAAGGAAAACAGCACATCCGCCGAGGTGAGCGGCGCGCCGTCGGAGAAATGCGCGCGCGGATCGAGATGGAAGGTCACATGCTCGCGGTCCGCGTCGAGATCGATGGAGCGCGCGATCTGCCCGTAAAACGTGAAGGGCTCGTCCTGCGAGCGGGCCATCAGGGTCTGGAAGACATTGCCGACCAGCCCTTGCGAGGTCGAGCCCGCTTTGATGTTGAACGGATTTAGGCTGTCGAAGGTTCCGGCGAGACCGACGCGCAGGCGGCCGCCTTTCTTGGCGGCGGGATTGGCGTAGGGGAAATGATCGAAATTCAGGAGCAGGAGCGGCGCGCCGTGCATGGCGACGCCGTGCGTGGGCGAGGAACTGGGCTCCGGCGTTCGCGGCGGTTCGGCGCGCGCGCCCATCGCCGCGGCCAGCGCCAGACCGCCGGCGAGCAGCGCGATAATAGTGCTCCCCGCCGACCCTATCGAGGGGCGAATCACTTCTCTCGTCATGGCCAAAGCATATGCCAACGCGAGAGCGCATAAAGCGGGCGGGCGGGGCGAGTGGTGCGAATTTCCCGTTTTCCAGGCTTAAAGTCGCGTTTAATCGGTCTGTCGGCGCCGAACGTCTAGAATTTGCGGCGGCGAGCATGTATGACCGGCGCCGCGCCCTTATCTCCAGATCGTCATGGAGCGTAAGCGATCGGCGCGCCTTGCGGGTTTCGCGTCTTAATTTGCGCGGGACTTTCGGGGTAGGGGCCTTTTGCGCAAGGTTCCCGGCAAGGAGGCCTCGAGGCGGGGGCTTTTTTGCGCGCAAGGCGAAAATTAGACGCTCTCCGCGATCCCGCGACGCCGTGTCGCTTGTCTCGGAAGCGGATGACGCAGTCTCGAAGGCACTCGAAAGGACTTCCGATGTCGATAAAATTTTTGCGGTCTAGCGCCGCCGCCCTGGCGTTGTTCGCCGGCGGCGCGGCCGTCGCTCAGCAGGCTCAGCCTCCCGCGGCGGGAGCGGCGCCGCTACAGCCGCCGCAACAACAACAACAGCAGCAGCCGCAAGGGCCGGTGAAGGCCGACCTCGTCCCGGTTCAGCCCGAATGGACCAAGGTTTGCGGCGGCGATCCGCAATCGCAAAAGGAAGTCTGCTACACGACGCGCGACTTCGGCTTGCAGGCCGACCAGCCGATTCTGGCGCTCGCGGTTTACGATCCCAAGGGCGCGCCGGAAAAGGTCATCCGTCTGCTGCTGCCGCCGGGATTGCTGTTGAAGCCGGGCTTCCGCTTCTCGATCGACAAGGGCCCGCAGGAAACAGGCGCTTTCGAAATCTGCTTCCCCAACGGCTGTTTCGCTGAAGCCAAGGTCAAGCCGGCCATCGTCGACAGCATGAAGAAGGCCGAGAAGCTTTCGGTCGTCGTGAAGAATCAGGTCAATAACGAAGTGACCTTCGTGTTGCCGCTGGCCGCCTTCGGCAAGGCGTTCGACGGCCCCGCGATCGATCCGAAGGTTTTGGAGGAGCGCCAGAAGAAGCTCCAGGAAGACATGGAGAAGAAAGCCGCGGAAGAGCGCAACAAGCTGGACGCCAGCAAGGGCGGCGCCGCGGCTCCGGCCGGCAAGGCTCCCGCCGGCAAGTAATCCATCGGCGCGTGGACGCCGCCGCCAACAAAAACGCCCGCGTTATTCGCGGGCGTTTTTTTTGGTCGGAACGTCGCGGCGGCGGGGGAAGTTAGTGGCGGTTGTCCGCCTTCACGCGATAAACGCCGTCGTTCGCCCGAATGAAAGTCTCGTCGACCTGAGGATGGCGCACCGGGTCGCCGGACGTGTCGGCGACGAGGTTTTGTTCCGAGACATAGGCGACATATTCGGTTTCCGCGTTTTCGGCGAAGAGATGGTAGAATGGCTGATCCTTGCGCGGCCGAACCTCTTCCGGGATCGACAGCCACCATTCCTCGGTGTTGGAAAACACCGGGTCGACGTCATAGATCACGCCGCGAAATGGATAGCGGCGGTGTCGGACGACCTGACCGATCGCGAACTTTGCTGAACTCTCTCTAGGCATTGCCTTCGCGCCATCCAAGCGACACCCGCATCAATAAATTGGTAGCGCGACGCGTCGATTCCGTCAACGCCCGAAGCGTTCCTGCGAAGCGGCGCGCGACACGCCCTTCGGCGGCGTGGCGGCGAGGATTCCGCCTCACCGCGTCGCGCCGGGCTTCCAGAGAACGTCGCCCTCGCTCCGGTTCACGTAACGCGAGGCGACGAACAGGAAGTCCGAGAGGCGGTTGACGTAGCGCAGCGCCGTCGGCGCCACCAGCTCGCCCGGCGTGTTGGCCAGGGCGACCATGACGCGCTCGGCGCGGCGGCTGATCGTGCGCGCCAAATGCAGATGCGCGGCGGCGGCGGTCCCGCCCGGCAGCACGAAGGATTTGAGCGGCGCGAGTTCGCCGTTGAGTTGGTCGATCTCGCGCTCCAGCCGATCGACCTGCGGCTGAACGATGGCGAGTCGCGTGGCGGAATCGGGTTCCGGCTTGGCCGGGTCGAGCGGCGTCGCCAATTCGGCGCCGAGATCGAACAGGTCGTTCTGGATGCGCTCCAGCATGGCGTCGAGCGGTTGATCCTCCGCCTCGACGGCGAGGCGCGCGACGCCGATCGCCGCATTGGTCTCGTCGATGGCGCCATAGGCTTCGACGCGAATGTCGTCCTTGCGCCGGCGCGCGCCATCGGCGAGCGATGTAGCCCCGGCATCCCCGCCGCGCGTGTAGATTTTATCGAGCCGCACCATGACGCCTGACCCCAGGGTTTGACCGCTTTTTCGCGGAAGTGGACGCCGATTTTGCTACGGAACGCGCGACAAAACAAAAACACCAAGGTCCGTTGGAGCAAGCTCTTATCGAAAAAGTTGAAAGACTTTTTCGATAAGAGCTTGCTCTAACATATTGATCTTGAGCGATTTCTTATCGTTCGAACGATTCCGTTCGAACGGAAAGCGCTCTAGTGGCGGAAAAAGAGAATCGCCGCGATGATCGCGATAGCCACGAGTTGCAGTCCCACGCGCCAGCGCATGAGTTTTTGCGACAATTTCGGATCGCCGCCGCGGAACATGTTGGCGAAGCCGGCGAGCAGCACGAGAGCGACAAGCGCGAGCACGGCGATCAGCGCGATGTTGGAAAATTGGACCATGAGCCGAGGCGTCTTTCGAGGCGGGAAATCGCTATCCGTGAGTAAGGCGACCCGGCCCGCGCCGCAAGTTCAAAAGCGCGCATGATCGGCGGCTCGGCGAATGGGATTCGCTTCGCGGGCAACGCCCCCGGACCGTTATATATTGGCTAGCGACGACCGCTTTGCGCCAGAATATCTTGCACGCGGGACTTGATCGTGCGCCAATTTGGCGGCGGCAAGCGTTCCGCGCGGCACCGCCGCCCTATTTCCTGGACCAATTCGCTGAATTTCGGCCGCAACGGCCGTAGGTAGAAATTGCGAATCGCGTCGTGAATCAGAAATTCGCGCTTCGGATCGAGCACGCGCGCTCCCTTGGGGCGCCCGACAGGGCGCGTCGCGGGAGCGACGACCATCCCGCAACTGCGAAAAGTCTTGATCATGCGATAGGCCGTGGCGCGGCTAACGCCCAGGTCTTTCTTTAGATCCTCGATGATTTCTTGCGACAGCTTTCCGTCGGTGCGTCCTAGAAGAGCACGAACGGCGGCCTCCCGTCGCAACTGGATCTGCGTGCGAGGATCGTCTGGGTCTTTTTCGCGCATCATTGTCGAATACATGGGTTTGTGCTTCGTTTGGCGTGGCTAAGCTTTGCGTCTTCGCTCGTCCCGCGCTTCACATTAAAAGCGCCGCTGCCGTTGGGTTATTAAAAGGTCGCTTACCCGGCGTCCGTTTTTCTCATAATTTCAATGAGCAATTCAATGGCCAATTTTCGGCGCCGAGCGCCGCCGATTGTGGAAAATTTGGGCTGCGTCTCATGAGGGGCGCGGTCGCTCGCCCGATGTCCTATCAGAATCCGTTGTATTTCAGATGCATCCCGCCAAAATGATCTAGTTGGAATAGTTCAAAGTAGAGATTTTCCTGCAACGGAGTCGTCCATTACATCGGCTGCTACATTTCGTCGCGGCGCCGCGTCCGCATGGGTTCGCGCCGCGCCAATGGCGCGGCCCGTCTTGGAGGAGGGCCATGCCGCGGCGCAAACGCCCCGGAGCTAAATTTGGCGCCAGAGCGTCTCGTGCGAAACGTTACACCAAAGGAGGGGCGCCCGATTGGCGCGGCGCGGAGGAAACGGTTAGTTTCGTTTCGCGGGGATTGATGGGGCGCGCGCGATCGATGTGGCGAGAGCAACTGGACGTTTTCTGGGACGGCGAGCGCCGGCTGCTGCTCGGTTTTCAAGACGTCGACGAGGCCGGAGCGCCCAAAAGGCCGCGCCCGGATCTAACGATCGTTTCCGCGGCGGACGCCAGCTTTTCCGGGCGGACGGCTTTCGTCGACCATTTGGACGCCGCGCGCTGGCGCGCCGGCCCCTGCGTTGTCGACGCGCCGCCGGGTCACCTTCATCTCGCGCTGCTGGCCGCCGACGGCGCCGAGCTTCGGCTGGCGCTCGAAAACAGCGGGAACGGCGCCGCCGGCGATTGGCGCCTCGCATTGACGCTGCTGCCGGACAGCGGCGGCGCCGGCCAGCCCGCCGTCCTGCGCGTCCTAAGCTTTTCCCAGCGCGGAGACTTCGAACGCTTCGCCCGCGAGCAGATCGCGCTCGCCGGCGCCAGGCTCGCCTGGGCCTGCGCCCAGAAACGCGCCCTGACAATGGCGGACGGAGAGGCCTGGACTCTCAATCTGTGGCCGGCTCGGCAAGTGTTTCCGCTCGCGAGGGCGCGCCTTGCGATCGAGCCCTTGCCGCTGTCCTTCGAGGAATATGAGGATCGTCGCGAGGCCCCCTTCGCGATCATGGATCAATGGCTGCGCGAAAGCGGCGCGCCGCGCCCCATCCTGCGCCTGCGTCTCCCGGATTCCCTTGACGAGAGCGCTCATCTTCTGAGCCGCGTGTGCGTCGTGCTGGTGATGCGGCAACGGCGGCGGCTGCGCGATTGGGCGCGCGAGCAGAAGGACGCGGGCGAGCCCGTCGTCGATCCGCTTGGCGTCGAGGACATCAGGCAAGCGCTCGGCGAGCCGCATGAGCAACCGGACGCCGTATGGTCGAACGATTCGATTGTCGTCGCCAATCTGTTGCGACTGCTTACCGCGCCGGACGAGACGCCATTCGACGGATTCGCGCTCAGACGGCAGGCGCCCGCGAGCGCGCCAAGCGCGCCGGGCGCGGGCGCCGTGCTCGATCTCGACTTTTTCGGCGCGGCGCTGGGCGACGACATCGGTCTCGTCAGCGGCGTCGCCGAGGCGGGCGAACTGTCCGCCGTTCCCAAAGATCCGGGCGGGGCGTCGACGATCAGGCTGTTTCGCGTCGAGGGCGACGGCGTCGCCCCGCGCAAGGTCGGCGAGGAAGATCCGTTGCTCGAGGAAATTCTGCGCCTGGCCGCCGATCAGGACGCCGCGCCGACCGGGCAGATGGTGCGCGCCGTCGCCGAGCGCGCCGCCGGTCTGCAGGCGCGGCGCGAAAGACTCGCGCAGGCGCTCAACGCCGCTTTGGCCCGCGCGGATTATCCGGGTCGTCTCGACGGCGCCGGCGGCTGGGAGGCGCTGGACCCCGCGTTGCTCGCGAGCTTTACGGCTTTGATCCGCGAGGCGAGCGCGGCGGGGCGGAGCTTCGCGGCGCGGCTTGGCGGCTATCGGGCCTTTCGCTTCGATCCCTCGCTTTTCGCGGCTCTCGCGCGGCGGCCGGAATTGGCGGAGGGCGCGGCCGGGCCGTCAAACGCCGCCATCGACGCGCCGCTGGTCTATCGCTTCGCGCGGGCCTCCGGCGTGGAGGGGTTGATCGCGCCGGAACTTTCGGTCGCGGAACAGGCGCGCGTGTTCGATTTTCTGATGGAGACGCAGGAGCCTAAAATTTTCCGCGGCGCGCGTCTCCAACTGGGCGGCGGCGACGGCCCCGAACCCGCCGCGCTCGCGCGGGCGTTGAATGACGCGTCCGTGGTCGAAGACGCCGCCGTCTTTTTCGAGAGCGAGGGCGACGCCCCGTCGGCCGCCATGCTGCGTCGATATCTCGACGACCGCGCCGCCGGCGTCTGGACGCCGCTGGCGCGCGCCGCGCCGCTCGCGAGACTCGTGGCCGCCGCCAAGGAGGGAAGGGAGCGCACCGAAAGCGGCCCGCCGCGAGAAGCGCCGCCTCCGCCGCCCCCGCCAAAAGGCCTGCTCGCGGCCGTCAGGGGCTTCTTTGGCTCCAAATGACGCAAGCCGCGCGATAAGGCGCGGCTTGCCGGCGGGATGGGGTCAATGCCCCATCATTTTGCCCATGCCTTCCATGCCGCCACCACCCATCTCCATGCCAACGCCCATGATGTGCGCCATGACGTGATCGGCGGTCTTTTTCTGCTCCTCGGTCAAGGCGGCGAACAGCGGCTCGATCGCGGCCTTCAGCCCGCGCACGGAGTCGAGATGGGCGCTCATATGATGGTCCATCATCGTCAAATGTCCAAGCACGCCCTTGTGCATGGAATGATCCGGGCTGGCCGCGTCCATCTCCGCGCAGACCTTGGCGGTCTTTTGCGTCGTCGCGCGATAGGCGTCGGCGAATGTGTTCCACGCCGCCTGCTGCGCGTCCGTGAGTCTCAGTTCCGCCTTGAGATAGGCGAGCCGGCCTTCGACATGCTCGGTCACGCCGCAGAGCATGTGCCGCATCATGCCGGCCATGCCGCCGCCGTGCTCCATGCCGCCCATGCCGCCGCCGCCGTGCTCCATTCCCTCCATCCCCTTCATGTCCATGCCCTTCATATCATGGCCCATCGCGCCATGGTCCATGCCGCCCGCCGGCGCTGGCGCGCTTTGCGGGGCCTGGGCCAGCGCGACGCCGGCCATCAGGAAAAACGCCGCCGCCCCCGCGACGCGGCCGCGCGACAGGATTTTGCGAGTGGATTGTTTATGCGAGTTCATGGCGATCTCCCCCTTGGCGCGTTCGTCCGCGCGTTAAGATTATGGCAGCCGGCGAGAAGCTGAAATAAACGCGAAAACCCGCATTAAACCATAGACGTCACGCCGACATGCGGCACGCCTGCTCCTCCGCCGAGCAAGAATAAACTACTAGAAAATGACGCCTTTGAGGGAGATTTTGTCACTTCCCGCGCCTGTCGTGGTGTCGCAGGCTGATCGTTTCGCGCCATCCGGCCGGCTCAGCGCTTCTTCTTTTCGGCGATCGCCGCCAGCGCCCGCAAAATTTCGCGCGTGCCGTCGAGCCGCTCTTGCAGCGTGTCGAACTCGCGGACGAACACGATTTTCATGTCCGGCCGCACCTTGGCGAACGAACGCTGTTCCGAAACATAGCGCACGAGGCCGGCGGGGTCGGCGAACAGATTGTCGCGGAAGGCGACAATCACGCCCTTCGGCCCGGCGTCGACCTTCTCGATATGGGCGCGCCGGCACAGGGCCTTGATCGCGACGATCTTGAGCAATTGCTCGACCTCGGGCGGCGTCGGGCCGAAGCGGTCGACCATTTCGGCGGCGAAACTTTCGATGTCCTGATCGGTCTCCAGGGTCGAGAGGCGGCGATAAAGCTGCAAGCGCAAGGTGAGATCGGCGACGTATTCCTCGGGGATCGTCACCGGCGCGCCGAGCGCGATGGTCGGCGACCAGACCTCTTCCTGCGGCTCGTCGACGCCGGCCTTCAGCAGTTCGATCGCGTCGGTCAGCATCTGCTGATAAAGCTCGTAGCCGACTTCCTTGATATGGCCGGACTGTTCGTCGCCGAGCAGATTGCCGGCGCCGCGGATGTCGAGATCATGCGTCGCGAGCTGGAAGCCGGCGCCGAGCGTATCGAGCGACTGCAGCACCTCCAGCCGCTTTTGCGCCTGCGGCGTGATAGATCGGTTCGCTGGCGTCGTGAACAGCGCATAGGCGCGCGTCTTGCCGCGTCCGACGCGCCCGCGCAACTGATAGAGCTGCGCCAATCCAAACATATCCGCGCGCCAGACGATCAGCGTATTGGCGTTGGGAATGTCGAGGCCGGATTCCACGATGGTCGTCGAGAGCAAAATGTCGTAGCCGCCATCGTAGAACGCCGACATTTTTTCTTCGAGTTCGGTCGGCGCCATCTGCCCATGCGCGACGACGAATTTCGCCTCGGGCAGGTTTTCGCGCAGGAAGGCCGCCGCCTCTTCGAGATCGTCGATGCGTGGGCAGACGAAAAAGGCCTGACCGCCGCGGTAACGCTCGCGCAGCAGCGCCTCGCGCACGATCAGCGGGTCGAACGGCGAGACGAAGCTGCGCACGGCGAGCCGGTCGACTGGCGGCGTGGCGATCAGCGAAAGTTCGCGCACGCCGGTCATCGCGAGTTGCAGCGTGCGCGGAATCGGCGTCGCCGACAGCGTCAGCACATGCACCTCGGCGCGCAGCTCCTTCAGGCGCTCCTTATGGCCGACGCCGAAATGCTGCTCCTCGTCGATGACGACGAGGCTGA
>JBAWEN010000548.1:0-16175 GCA_049591215.1 Methylocystis sp.
GGGCCGCGGCGATTCGGGCAGACTTTACGAGCTTCCCAATCTGGCGCTGCTCTCCGAGCCGAAGAAGCCAGTCGGCGGGACCAAGGTTTCGCAGGACGCGCTGGATCAGAACGCCCGCGTTCTCGAAGGCGTGCTGGACGATTTTTCGGTGCGCGGCGAAATCATCAACGTGCGTCCCGGTCCGGTCGTGACGCTCTATGAGCTGGAGCCCGCGCCCGGCATCAAATCGTCGCGCGTCATTGGTCTCGCCGACGACATCGCGCGCTCGATGTCGGCCGTGTCCGCCCGCGTCGCCGTGGTTCCCGGCCGCAACGCGATCGGCATAGAGCTCCCCAATCAACGCCGCGAAATGGTGTATTTGCGCGAATTGCTCGCCTGCGAGGATTTTAAGGCTTCCAAGCACAAACTCGCCATCGCGCTCGGCAAGACCATCGGCGGCGAGCCCGTCATCGTCGATCTCGCGCGCATGCCGCATCTTCTTGTCGCGGGCACCACGGGCTCCGGCAAATCGGTCGCCATCAACACGATGATCCTGTCGCTGCTCTATCGGCTAAAACCCGAAGAGTGCCGGCTCATCATGGTCGACCCCAAAATGCTGGAGCTTTCCGTCTACGACAATATTCCGCACCTGCTGACGCCCGTCGTCACCGATCCGAAAAAGGCGGTGGTCGCGCTTAAATGGGCGGTGCGCGAGATGGAGGACCGCTACAAGAAAATGTCGAAGGTCGGCGTGCGCAACATCGACGGTTTCAACGCGCGCGTGGTCGAGGCTCGGGGGAAGGGCGAGGTCATCACCCGCACGGTGCAGACGGGCTTCGACCCAGAGACCGGCGAAGCTATCTTCGAGCGCGAGGAGATGGACCTCGCGCCGTTGCCCTACATCGTCGTCATCGTCGACGAGATGGCCGATCTGATGCTGGTCGCGGGCAAGGACATCGAGGGCGCGATCCAGCGCCTCGCGCAAATGGCCCGCGCCGCCGGCATTCACCTGATCATGGCGACGCAGCGTCCCTCGGTCGACGTGATCACCGGCACGATCAAGGCCAATTTCCCGACGCGCATCTCCTTCCAGGTCACGAGCAAGATAGACAGCCGCACGATCCTCTCGGAAATGGGCGCCGAGCAACTGCTGGGGCAGGGCGATATGCTCTACATGGCCGGCGGCGGGCGCATCTCGCGCGTGCATGGGCCGTTCGTGTCGGACGGCGAGGTGGAGCATATCGTCGCCTATCTGCGCACGCAGGGCCAGCCGCAATATCTCGACGCGATCACCAGCGAGGAAGAAGCGGCCGAGGCGGCCGCTGGCGAGCCGCTCGCCAGCCCCGGCTCGATGGACGCCGAGGAATCCGGCGATCTTTATGACCGCGCGGTGGCGATCGTGCTGCGCGACAAGAAATGCTCGACGAGCTACATCCAGCGCCGCCTCTCGGTCGGCTACAACAAGGCCGCGTCGCTGGTCGAGCAGATGGAGCGCGAGGGCGTGGTGAGCCCGGCCAATCACTCCGGCAAGCGCGAGATTCTCGTCGGCGGCGGCATCGACCGCGGGGCGTTCGACATCGAGGCGGCCGAATAGGCGCGCGGCGAGGGCGGCGTCATCTCGATCCAGCCGCGTCGATTAATCCCGTCTTCGCCCGATAACGTCGCCGGATCCTGTATCTTAGCGGCCCCGCTTCAGGCGTTGGACCGTCGATTTCGAACCGCGAGACGAACTGTTCCGACCGCGATTGGAAAGAAACCGCCGTGAAATGGATCTATCTGCTGATCGCGATATCCGCCGAGGTAGCGGCGACCACGGCGTTAAAGGCGTCGCAGGGGTTCACCAAACTGGCGCCCTCCGCTATCGTGGTTCTTGGCTACGGCCTCGCCTTTTACTTCTTGTCCCTGACGCTAGACAGCATTCCGCTCGGTATTTCCTACGCGCTGTGGTCCGGCGTCGGGATCGTTTTCATCTCGCTCATCGGTTGGCGCTTCTTCGATCAAAGTTTGGATGCGCCAGCAATGATCGGCATTGCGTTGATCATCGCCGGTGTCGCGGTGATCAACTTATTGTCGAAATCGACGCCGCACTGATTTCGCAATGGCGGGGAGTCTCCGGGGAGGACATACGATACGATCTCCGCCTGATTGCCTTGGCCGCGGACGGAATTGCGCGGATTCGAGGCCGGCGCGAGCGAGCCGCTCGCGAATCCCGGCTCGATGGACGCGGCGCGCGGGCTTGACTCTCGTCCAGCAAAAACACACGTTAAAGTTGAACGATTGATGAGGGTGTATTGCTTCTGAATACAATCTAAGGTAGTATTCGAATCGGGTTTTCCACGAGCGACGACGCGCGATTTTGTTCGCGCCGCGTCGAAATTGGTTGGGGCGAACCCGCGTGATTTCGCAAACGGCGATCGCACTGCGGCCGCGCGCCAATGGCGCGCGAACAAGGTCGCTCGCCTTTCATTCCGAGGGGGCTGCATTGAACGAATTTCATCCAAGCGACGAGCGCAGGGCGCGGATTTCCTCGCGGGCGCCGGACGTGGAAAGCGATCTCGGCCACCCGCCCCGCGACATCCGCTCGCTCGCGGAAGAGGCGGACAAACCCTATCTGACCGACGAGCGCTGGGCGCTGATCGCCTCGCATGTGCCGGGCAAGGCCGGAGATCCCGGCTCCCGCGGCCGCGACAACCGCCTGTTCGTCGAGGCGGTGCTTTGGCTCGCCCGCACCGGCAAACCCTGGCGCGCTCTGCCGCCGCGCTTCGGCAAGTGGTATACGTCATATACGCGCTTTCGCCGCTGGAGCATCAGAAACGTTTGGCAGGGGCTTTTCGCCCGGCTGGCCGAGGACGGCGGCTGCGAATATTTTTTCGAGGACGGAGCCATTCGCCACGCGCCGTTGCGCGCGGTGCCAGCTTGCGAGGCAGGGGCGCGGGAAACGTCTTCGGTCCAGGAGGAAGGCCGCGCCGCTTGAGAGGGCCTACCTCTTCGCGCGCGACTCAACTTTGCGATTGCGCGCGCGCCATCGCGACCTTGAGACGCACTTCCATCTCCTCCTCGCCGCCGCCGACGCGCGCGCCTCGAATCGGCGCGGCGCCGAGATAGTCCAGCGCCGCGGCGACGCGAACATAGGCGTCGTCCGGCGACATGTTATGCGTGGCGTCGAATCCGACCCAGCCCAGCCCCTCGACGAAGCCTTCGGCCCAGGCGTGGCCCGCCGCCTGGGCCTCTCCTTCCGCGCGCTTGAGATAGCCGCTGATGTAGCGCGCGGGAATATCGAGCGTTCGAGCGCAGGCGACGAAAATATGCGCGAAATCCTGGCAGACGCCGTGGCCGCGCGCGAACGTCTGCGCCGCCGGCGTCGCCACATGCGTCGCGCGCGCGTCGAAGGTCATGGCTTCATGCAAAGCGGCCATCAGCGCGTGCAGCTTGTCGAGCGCGCAGCCCTCCCGCGCCACCGCCTGACGCGCGAAGTCGCGCATATTGGCGTCGACCGTCGTCAAAGCCGTCTCGCGCAAATAGAGCGCGGGCGGAAAACGCTCGACCGCGCCGCTCACCACCCCCGCGGTATCGAAGGTTTCGACCTCGCCTTCGACCAGCGTCGTCAGCGTGTCGAACGGGCCGTCCGCCGTGAAGCAGTGCAGAATATTGCCGAAGGCGTCCTCTCTCTGGGTCAGGCGGCAATCGCGGTCGACCTCTATGCGCCAATTCACAATGCGCTGAATGTTGCAGTTGCGCGGCGTCAGCAACAGCTTTTGCACGGCCGATTTGGCGGGTTCGCCGTAACGATAGATCGTCTCGTGTCGGATGCGCAGGAGCATGACGGCGGTCGGTCCTTCTTCAAAACAAATATTGCTCGGAGATTAGCGTTCCAAGTTGCGCGTTGTCGGTGATGAAGCGGCCGATGAATTCATGCAGGCCGCCCTGGAACAAGCTCTCCATCGACGTGTTCTCGAGATTGCCGTAAATCGCCCGCGCGTGGCGCTGCGCCTGTCCCTGGCGCCCGTGCGTCGTCGCCAGCCGGTCGAGATAGCGCACCACGCTCTCGTAGCAAGAGGTCAGCGAGCGCGGCATTTCCGGCCGCAGGATCAAGAGATCGGCGACCAGCCAGGGCTTCAGACTCTGGCGATAGACCCAATGATAGGCGGTATGGGCCGACACGGCGCGCAATATCGCGGTCCATTGGAAATAATCGAGCGTGCCGCCCACGACTTCCTTTTCGGGCAGCAGCAATTGATATTTCACGTCGAGCAGACGCGCGGTGTTGTCGGCGCGCTCGATGAACAGTCCGACGCGCGAAAACCAGTAGGCGTCGTCGCGCAGCATCGTACGATAGGCGCCGCCGTCGTAGACGAGGGACACCTGTTTCACGAAGTCGAGAAAGCGCGTGAGATCCTCGCCCGTCTTCGCGCCGCGCGCGCGTTCGATCGCTTGCATCTCGAGATAGCCGCCGTTGATCGCCTCCCACATATCGATGGTCAAGGCCGTGCGAACGGCGCGCGCGTTGGTGCGCGCGAGTTCGATGCAATTGCGGATCGAGCCGGGATTATCCGGGGCGAAAGCGAGGAATTCGATGACGTTCGCCTCGTCGAGCGGCCGGCCGGTTTTCGCGAAGGCGGTCGCCGAACCGGCGGACATCAGCACGCTCTCCCACTCGCTCTCCGCGCCGCCGTAAGCCTTTGGCAGCGACGCGAGTCGGCGCGAGGCCTGGATGACGCGCGCGAGAAAATCGGCGCGCTCCATATAACGCGCTAGCCAGTAGAGGTTGTCTGCGGTGCGTGACAGCATGGCTTGGACTCGTGCGTGAAAAGGTGATGGCGCGGCGGTTCTTAAGCGGGAACGTCGTCGATAACCCAGGTGTCCTTTGTCCCTCCGCCCTGGCTCGAATTCACGATCAGCGATTTCTCGGTCATGGCGACGCGCGTGAGGCCGCCGGGAACCACGCAGATGTCGTTGGCGCCCTGCAAGACGAAGGGGCGCAGGTCGACGTGACGGGGGGCGATCCCCTGGGCGACGGAAATCGGACAGGTGGAGAGCGCCAGCGTTGGCTGGGCGATGAAATTGTCCGGGCGCTCGGCGAGCTTCCTGGAGAATTCGTCGAGCTCCGCGCGCGTCGCGTGGGGGCCGACCAGCATGCCATAGCCGCCCGAGCCGTTGACCTCCTTGACCACGAGTTCGGGGAGATGGTCCAGCACGTAACCTAGCGCGTCCTTCTCGCGGCAGCGCCAGGTGGGGACGTTTTGCAGCAGCGGCTCCTCGCCCAGATAGAAGCGGACCGCGTCGGGGATGTAGGTGTAAATCGCCTTGTCGTCGGCGACGCCCGCGCCGACTGCATTGGCGAGCGTCACATTGCCTGCATTATAGGCGCCCATCAGGCCGGCCACGCCCAGCGCCGAATCCGGTCGAAAGGCCAGCGGATCGAGAAACTCGTCGTCGATGCGGCGGTAGATCACGTCGACGCGTTTCGGCCCCTTGGTGGTGCGCATGTAGACCATATCGTCGCGCACGAAGAGGTCGCGGCCCTCCACAAGCTGGATGCCGAGCTTGTCGGCGAGGAAGGAATGTTCGTAGAAGGCGGAATTATATTGGCCCGGCGTGAGCAGCACGATCTCCGGATCTTGCGAGGCGGAGGGCGGCGCGACCGAGCGAAGGGTCGCCAACAGCCTGTCGGGGTAGTTCTCGATCGGCGCCACCTTATGCATGGCGAAAAGATCGGGAAACAGCCGCATCATGACTTCGCGGTTCTCCAGCATGTAGGAGACGCCGGAGGGCGTGCGGGCGTTGTCCTCCAGCACGTAGAAGCCGTCGTTGGTGCGGACGATGTCTATGCCGGCGATCTGCACGTAGACATTGTGCGGGACGCGCCACCCGGCCATCTCCGGGCGATAGCCGGGGTTGCGGTAGATAAGTTCGGACGGCACGATGCCGGCCTTCATGATTTCACCCGCGCCATAGAGATCGGCGAGAAATAGATTCAACGCCCGAACGCGCTGGATGAGGCCCTTCTCCAACTGTATCCATTCGGCCCGCGCGATGATGCGCGGCAAAATATCGAACGGAATCAAACGCTCCGTCGACTCCTGCGCTCCGTAGACGGCGAAGGTGATGCCGATGCGCCGAAACAGAAGTTCGGCCTGGGCGCGGCGCGAGCTCAGAAAGTCCAACGGCGTTTTCGCCAGCCATTGCGCGAGCTTTTCGTAGGGAAGACGGGTCGCGCCGGTGGTTCCACTCATTTCGTCAAATTGCGCCCCATTAAGTTCCAAGGTCGCCGCTCCCCGATGCATGTTTGAATTCATATCTTGTTGTTTGCGATGCATTTCTTGTTGCTTACCAGCCTTGTTCCGACCGCCGTCACGCGCTTGCCGGGTCTCGATCACAATAACCAAGGCAAAAAGCGCGCCAATCTCGAAAACGCCGCGCGTTGCGACGCGGCGACAAACAGGCGTCTTGGGCGTTCGCTCGCGCGCGGAGAATTCCGTTTCGCGTTGCGGCGCCCTTCGCGCGAACGCCCGCGCGATTCGTGGCGGGCGAATTCATCATAGCCGAGGAGCGCCGGCGACGGCTTGCTCAAACATGTCGCAGGGGCGCCGCGGCGCCTATCCCACCTCGACCAGCGCCGCTATGTCGGCGCGGATGGCCTCGGGCGCGTCGTTCGGCGCGAAACGCTTTGTCACGCGGCCATCGCGGTCGACCAGAAACTTGGTGAAATTCCATTTGATCGCCTGTGTTCCGAGCAGGCCCGGAGCTGCTGTTTTCAAATGCGCGTAAAGCGGATGGGTGTTCTCGCCGTTGACCTCGATCTTGGCGAACATCGGAAAGGTCACGCCGTAATCGCGCGAACAAAAGGCCGCGATTTCCGCCTCGGCGCCCGGCTCCTGATGTCCGAACTGATCGCAGGGAAACCCCAGCACCACAAGGCCGCGATCTTTAAATTCGCGGTAAAGCGCCTCCAGCCCAGCGTATTGCGGCGTAAAGCCGCATTTGCTGGCGACATTGACGATGAGCAGCGTCTTGCCCGAAAACTCGCCGAGCGCGTGGGTCTTCCCGTCGATGGTCCGCGCTTCGATGTCGTATAGGCCGGTCATGGCTCGGCTCCCTCAACAAAGGCAGGCTCGCATATTCGCGCGGCTCACGCCACCAGGCTGGTTTGCTCGCCGTGCTCGGCCAGGGAATCGTCGCCGAGCCCATATTCCTTCATCTTGCGATAGAGAGTCGAGCGGCCAATGCCGAGGCGGCGGGCGATTTCCGACATCTGGCCGCGATAATGCGCAAGCGCGAAGCGGATTGTCTCGGCTTCCATATCCTCGAGCTTGCGCATCTCGCCATTTTGGCCCAGCAATCGCAGAACATTGGGATCGCGCACTTCGACGCGCAGAATTTCCCTCTCCCGCGGCGCGTCGGCGGCGAGGGGCGCCGGCAGGGGCGGCACGCGCACGTCGAATCCCGCGACATGATTGGCGACCTGCGGAAACTCGGCGACCGTCAGCTCGTCGCCCTCCGCCAGGACAACCGCGCGGAACACGGCGTTCTCTAGCTGGCGAACGTTGCCGGGCCAATCGTATGTCGAGAGCAGCGCAAGCGCCTCGGCCGCGACGCCGCGAATGTTGCGGCCTTCCTCGGCGGCGAAGCGCGCGCAAAAGCGCCGCGCGAGATCGGGAATATCCTCGCGGCGCGAGCGCAGCGGCGGAATGCCGATCGGAAACACGTTGAGCCGGTAAAACAAATCCTCGCGAAACTGCCCGCGCTTGACCTGCTCGATCAGATTTTGATTGGTTGCCGAGATCAGCCTCACATCGACGCGCACCGGACGCTTCGCGCCTACGGGATCGACCTCGCCTTCCTGCAGAGCGCGCAGCAGCTTGACCTGCAAATCGAGCGGCAATTCGCCGATTTCGTCGAGAAACAGCGTGCCGCCATTGGCCTCGAGGAATTTTCCGACGTGCTTTTCGGTGGCGCCGGTGAAGGCGCCCTTCTCATGGCCGAACAGAATCGACTCGACCAGATTGGCCGGCAGCGCGCCACAATTGACCGTGATGAAGGGCTTGCCGCGACGGTCCGACGCGCCTTGAATGGCGCGCGCGACAATCTCCTTGCCGACGCCGGATTCGCCCTCGATCAAAACCGGAATGGTCGAATGCGCCGAGCGCTCGCCAAGCCTGATGACGCGGGCCATTTCCGGGCTGCGCGAGACGAGATCCTTGAAGGTCAGAAGACCCTGCGAGCGCTTGGCTACGCGGCGCATTTCGCCGGCGAGCGCGTCGATCGACAAGGCGTTCTTGATCGAGATTTGCAGCCGCTCGGCGCCGACCGGCTTGACGACGAAGTCCTGCGCGCCGGCGCGCATCGCGGAAATCACCGTCTCTATGGACCCATGCGCGGTTTGAACGATAACCGGCGTCGTGAGCTTGAGCTCGCGCATGCGGCCAAGAACGCCCATGCCGTCGAGATCGGGCATTACGAGATCGAGCACGAGCAGGGCGATCGGCGGGGCGCCCGCCTGGGTCATGCGGAAGAGCGCCTGTTCGCCGCTTTCGACTGTTTCGACTTCGTAACCGAAACGCCGCGTCATTGCCTCTAACAGGCGGCGCTGCACCGGATCGTCGTCCGCAATGAGAATAGTTGAAGTCATTTGCGCTCTTTATTGGCGGCGGAACATCCGTCGCGGGCCTAGTTGGAAGTTTCGAAGCGCGCCGGTCTCACGGCGAACCCGAGCGCATCGTCGGAGAGCAGGGTAAATGCGAGGTTAACGCCGCCACCGGCGCCCGCATTAACTTATTGTCGACAAATGGTTTTGTTTATTCGTTGTTAACCATGTTCGTCGCGCGGCGTTCCCTCGGGCGCCCGTTAGGCGCGCCGCGCGCGGGTTGATCGGGGTCGCGCTTTGGCCATATTAGAGGTTCCCGGCCGCTTCGGCTTTCCTCTCCCACGCGGGTTTTTCGCGATGCAGCCCCTCAAGAATCAAACGCCCGCCGCCTTGCCCGAATGGAATCTCGCCGATCTCTATGAGAGCGCGGATTCGCCGGCCTTGCGCGCCGATTTCGAGCGCGCCGCGCGCGAGGCGAGCGCGTTCAAGACAGATTATCGCGGCAAGCTCGCGGACCTCGCCAGCGACGCGCAAGCGAGCGAAAAGCTCGGCGAGGCTGTCGCTCGCTACGAGGCGCTCCAGGATTTGCTCGGCCGCATCATGTCCTTCGCCAGCCTGCTGCACGCCGGCGATGTCACCGACCCGGCCCGCGCGAAATTTTTCTCGGACGCGCGCGACAAAATCGTCGACGCCTCGACGCAGCTGTTGTTCTTCCAGCTCGAACTCAATCGCATCGACGACGCCGTGCTGGACGCCGCGGCGCAAAAGCCGCCGCTCGCGCATTGGCTGCCCTGGCTGGAAGACATCCGCAAGGAAAAGCCGTTCGAACTCGAGGACAAGATCGAGGAACTGTTCCACGAAAAATCCGTGACGGGCGCCAGCAGCTGGAACCGGCTGTTCGACGAAACCATCGCGAGCCTGCGCTTTAGCGTGGGCGGCGAGGAACTGGCGATCGAGCCCGTGCTCAATTTGATGCAGGACTCGCGCGCAGCCATGCGGCGCGAGGCGGCGGAGGCTATCGGCAAGACGCTGAAGGCGAATTTGCGCACGTTCGCGCTGATCTCGAACACGCTGGCCAAGGATAAGGAAATCTCCGACCGCTGGCGCGGCTTCAAGGATGTCGCCGACGCGCGCCATCTCTCCAATCGTGTCGAGGGCGAGACGGTGGCGGCGCTCGTCGCGGCGGTCGAGGCCGCCCATCCGCGTCTCTCGCACCGCTATTACAAATTGAAGGCCAAATGGTTCGGCAAGGAGGCGTTGGACTATTGGGACCGCAACGCGCCGCTGCCGATGGCGCCGGCCAGGAACTTCTCGTGGGACGAGGCGCGCGAGGTCGTGCTCGCCGCCTATCAAGGCTTCACGCCGCGCATGGCCAGCATCGCCGGCGATTTCTTCGACAAGCGCTGGATCGACGCGCCGGTGCGTCCGGGCAAGTCGCCGGGCGCCTTCTCGCATCCGACGGTTCCATCGGCGCACCCTTACGTGCTGCTCAACTTCCAGGGCAAGCCGCGCGACGTGATGACGCTGGCGCATGAACTCGGTCACGGCGTGCATCAGGTGCTCGCGGCGGGGCAGGGCGCCTTGATGGCGCCGACGCCTCTGACGCTGGCCGAGACCGCCTCGGTGTTCGGGGAGATGCTGACCTTCCGCAAGCTCCTGGAGGGCGCCGCCGACAAGAACGAGCGGCGCGCCATGCTGGCCGCCAAGGTCGAGGACATGCTCAACACCGTGGTGCGGCAGATCGCCTTTTATTCGTTCGAGCGCAAGCTGCATATCGAGCGGCGCGAGGGCGAACTCACTTCGGAAAAAATCTGCGAATTATGGATGAGCGTGCAGGCCGCGAGTCTGGGGCCATCGATCCGCCTCGGGCCGGGCTATGAGACTTTTTGGGCCTATATTCCGCATTTCGTCCACTCGCCCTTCTACGTCTATGCCTACGCCTTCGGCGACTGCCTCGTGAACTCGCTTTATGGCGTCTACCAGAAGGCGCATGAAGGCTTCGCCGAGCGCTATTTCGCGCTGCTCGAGGCGGGCGGCTCGAAACCTTACAACGAGCTGCTCGCGCCGTTCGGCCTCGACGCGCGCGATCCGGCCTTCTGGAAGATCGGACTCGACATGATCGAAGGGCTGATCGCCGAATTGGAGGCGATGGAGGCGGCTTGAGCCCGAGCCGCCCTCAATGCTCGTGGTCGTGTCCGTGGTCATGGCCATGATCATGCGCCGGTCCTTCGGCGCTGGCCGGCACCACGACCAGCCGGCCGTAGCGCACGCCGCGCTCGCCGATGACATGCTGGGCGAAATGTTCGACCTCCGCCTTCGGTCCGCGCAGCAGCGAGACCTCGAGGCAGCTCTCGGCGTCGACATGGACATGCACGGCGGCGATGGAGAGATCGCTGTGGCTGTGATGATCGTCCATCAGCCGCTTCGACAACTGCCGCGTTTCGTGATCGTAGACATAGACCAGCGCCGCCATGCAGCGCCGCGCGCCGTCGTCGATCCTCGGCTGCGTCATCAGGCCCGCGCGAACGAGATCGCGCACCGCCTCGGAGCGGTTCTGATGGCCCGAGGCCCGCATGTAGGCGTCGAGGCTGTCCATCAATTCGTCGTCGATGGTCATGGTCACGCGCTGCATCGCCAAACTCCCGCGCGGCGTAATCGCCGCGAAATCATCGGCTGTCATAACCGATAGTCGCACCGCGCCGCAATGCGCGTCGATCTTGCCCCGATCCGCGGCTTGAGGCATGGTGCCGCCAAAATAAGCCTAAAGCTCTAGAGGAAACGCCTCCATGCGCCCGATGTGGACGAGACTGGCCGCCATACTGCTTCTGTCGCTTGGCCTTGCGGCGCCCGCCTTCGCTCACACGCCAGATATTTCGACGGCGAGATTGACCCCGAAGGACGGCGGCTGGACCGTCGAGATCGGCTTTCTCGCCACCGATCTCGAGCGTATGTTTCAGGAGACGATGAACGAACGCGCCAATGTCGATCTCTCGCGGCCCGGCGTGCTGGAGGACGAGATCGGCAAATTCGTCGCGCGCCGCGTCGCCATGCACGACGTGGGCGGCCGCACCTGCGGCGGCAAGGTCGAGACGGCGGGCGAGGATCCGAAGACCCTGGACAGCGCGCTGGTCGTGCTGAGTTTCAACTGCGCCGGCGACTTCACGATATACGACGCGACGAAACTCCTGGCCGCGCAAGGCTTGCGCGGCAAGCAGGTGGTGACGCTGACGGGCGTCAAAAACGCCGGCGAAACCATGCTCAACGGCGCCAGCAAGCCGCTCGATCTGACCAAGCCGCTCGAGACCACCTGGCAGCTTATGCAGAAGTTCGGCCTCGCCGGCATCGAGCATATTCTGACGGGCTACGATCACATTTGCTTTCTGATCGCGGTGATCCTGTGGGCGACCCGCGTCTGGCCGGTGGTGAAGATCGTGACCGCGTTCACGATCAGCCATTCGATCACGCTGTCGCTGGCGGCGCTCGATATCGTGACGCTGCCGACGATGCTGACTGAAGCCGCCATCGCCGCGTCGATCATTTATGTCGCGGTGGAGAATTTCTTTTCGCGCGACACCGACAAGCGCTGGCGCGACACGTTTTTCTTCGGCTTCATCCACGGCTTCGGCTTCGCCAGCGGGTTGAAGGAACTGAACGTCCAGCAACAGACCATCGTGCCGGCGCTGGCGAGCTTCAACATCGGCGTCGAAATCGGCCAGATCGCCATCGTGCTGCTGCTGATGCCGATCTTCCTGTTCATCGACCGCTGGACCGGCGGCAAGCGCAGCGAGAGACTGGTCTATGGACTCTCGTCGCTGATCGCGCTGGCGGGGGCTTATTGGTTGCTGCAACGGGTTGGCGTGATCGCGGGGTGAGCGCGGCGTCAGTCCTCGCCGCCCCACACGCCGCTGATTGAGTTCACGGAAAGCAGAAACTCACTGGACAGTTGCGCCGCGGTTCGTCGCCTTGGCCCCGCGTCAGCCTCGGGAACGCTGGCCCGCTCCGCGCTCGCTTCCCCCATTGAAAGCCGTTCCAAAATGAGAGCGTCGCCGGGCCGTAGCTTGGCGAACGCCCGATGATCTATGTCGATCAGATTGGCGATCTTGGGATAGCTGCCGGAGTTTTGTCTGTCGGACATGATCGCCAACGGCGCGCCAACTCCCGTCGCGGTCACCGCGCGAATAACGCCAAAATCCACCGAATTAGACAGGCTCATGGTGGTCTCCCGCTCGCCGATTTCTTATTACAACATTACAACACAAGAGCGAAAACCGCGCAAGCCGGAAACGGAGAATTAACCATTCTTTTTGTATTTTCGTTACCTTTGAGTTGGAAATTTGATTCGTTGCGCGCCGCGTAGTAATATTCTGTTGGAAATTCCTCCTTGTCCGCCACCTGGGAGCCTGGGGTGAGTTCGCAGGATTTTAGCAGCCAGAAAATTGTTTCGATTTTGAAACAAGAGCTTGCGGAGGCGGTTGAGCGCGCCTACGCGATTGCCTACGCGCTTGCGAGATTGGAGGGCGCTTCCGACGCCGCGCATGTCGAGGGGTCGATCAGCGACAGCGTTTCGGCGTTGTCGAGCCAGCTTAATACAACGCCGCAGCAGAATGTTGTAACTTTCCGCAAGGCCGACGCACGCCTGCAAGAGTCCGCCATCCCGCAATCGAGAGACATTCCGGGCGGCGTTTCCGCTCAGGAGCTTATTCTCGCGACCGTGCGCGATCACGAAGCCTCGATCAAGGAATTGCAGAATGTTCTTGAAGATCATGGACTCGAAGTGACGCCGGGGAATCTTTCGGTCATTTTATCGAGAATGACTCAAGTCGGGTCAATACAACGCGCCGGTCGCGGCCTGTACAAATACGCGGGGTGATTTACGTATCGACGGAAGTCTACGTCTTTCGCCCGTCCACCACGCCGCCGACAAGATTTCGCTCCAGCAAAAACTCAGGCGAAAATTCCTTGCGCAACAGCGGCTCCAGCGCAACGCCGGCCGCGATCAACCGCGCCCGCGCGCGCCGCGCCGCGACCGCTTCCTCCCAGCTCACGCTCGCGAATTCCAACAAATCCCCCGGCCGCATTTGCGCCAGCGCGGAAAGATCGGCGCCGATCACATTGGCGATCTTGGGGTATCCGCCGGTTGGCTGCCGGTCGGCCATCAGCACCAGCGGCGCGCCATCGCCGGGCGTCTGGATCGCGCCGAAGGCCACGCCGTCCGAGACGATGTCGTGGCCTTTAAGGTGTTGTAAGATTGGTCCTTCCAGCCGATAGGCCATGCGGTCGGAGCGTTCCGACAGCCGCCAACGCGCCGTCAAAAAGGTCTCGATGGCCTCGGGCGAAAAATAATCCTCTTGCGGCCCCAGTATCACCCGCGATTTAGCGGGACGCTCGCAGAGCCAGGGCGCCAAAATCGCCATCGGCTCATCTGGCGCGGGGCGCGGAGCGACAATTTTTAACGCGTCGCCGGCGCGCAGCATCCGTCCCTCCAGCCCGCCCAGCCCGGAGCGCGCATGGGTCGCGTAAGAGCCGAGAACCGAAGGCAAATCGAAGCGCCCGAACGGCGCCAGATACACCCAGGCGCCCGCCGCGCCCGCCCGTACGGATAGCCGCGCGCCGGGGATGAGTCTTAGCACGCAAGCCGAAGGTAGGGCGCGCTCGTCCAGCCGAACATCGAAGGCGCCGCCGGCGATGGCGAGGCCAATTTCCCCGCCTTCCGCCGCGAGTTCCAAGCCGCCGAGCGAAGCTTCGATCGCCGCGCCTTTCGTGTCGCCGGCGGCGAGCAGCGCGGCGATAAAGCCCCCGGAATCCATCGGCCCCGCGGGAGTGACGCCAAAGCGCAAGAAGCCGCGGCGGCCTTTGTCCTGCACGCTGACTCCGGGACCGGCCTTGAGGATGCGCAGCGTCGCGTTCACGGCAAGGCCTCGCGCAGCGCCACGACCTCGCCTCGCGCGGCGCGCGCTTCGAGCGCGGAAAACGTCGCGTGGTCAATGGGTTCGAAACAAACGGCGTCGCCGGGTTCGATCAGCAGCGGCGGCTCGCGCACCAGCGCGAACATTCGTTCGGGCGTTCGGCCGATCACATACCAGCCGGTCGGCATCGGATTTGCCGCGATGAGCGACAGCCCGCCGCCGATCAGCACGGCGCCCGGCGGCGTGGCCCCGCGCGGGCTGGCGCGGCGCGGCAGCGCGAGGCGTTCCGGCAGGCCGCCGAGATAGCACCAGCCCGGCGCGAAGCCATACATATAGGCGCGATAACAACCGCTTGCGTGCAGCGCGCCAAGCTGATCCGGCGACATGCCGAGGATTCGGGCGGCCTCGATTATGTCCTCGGCGAGCGCGGGGTCGTAGCAGCAGGGGACGCGCCAGCGGGCTTTCGGCGTGAAGGCCGACGCCGCTTGCGACGCCAACGATTCCAAAGCCTTCACGAGATCGGCGCGCGAGATTGTCAGCGGCTCGTAATGAATCATCAGCGAGCGATAGGTCGGGACCAGCTCCTCGACGCCAGCCAATTTCGCCTCGCGCAGCGCGGCGTCCAGCGTCAATACGCGCGCGTTGATTTCGGGATCGACACTGTCGCCGAACTCGACGGAAAGCGCGGCCTCGCCGGCGTCGAGATAGCGCGGGGATTGGTCGGGCGCCGGCGTCATTCTCGCGGCGCGAAGGCGTGGAGGCGCCAGCCCGCGCGCTCCAGCGCGGCGCGTAATTCCCGCGCTATGTCAACGGCTTGTGGCGTGTCGCCATGCACGCAAATCGAGTCGATCGGCGTTTTCAGAAGCGCGCCGTCTTGCAGCAGGATCGCGCCCATCTCTAGCATTTTCAGCACCCGCGCGACGATCGCCGGGGCGTCCTCGATCACCGCGCCGGGTTTTGAGCGCGACACCAGCCGCCCTTCCGACGTGTAGGCGCGGTCGGCGAAGACCTCATGCGCGACGCGCATTTTCGCGCATCGGCACGCATCGACCTGCGCGCTGCGCGCGATGGCGAGCATTGTGAGCGAGGGATCGACGGCGGCGACGGCTCTCGCGATGGCGCCGGCGATTTCCACGTCGCGCTCGGCGAGATTGGCGAGCGCTCCATGCGCCTTCACGAAGGTAATTTTATGACCGACGTAACGCGCGACCGCGACAGCGGCGCCGAGCTGATAGGCTACGGCCCGCTCGATTTCGGCGGGCGACATCGGCAGCGCTCTTCGGCCAAAGCCCGCGAGATCGGGAAACGAAACATGCGCCCCGACCGCGACGCCGAGCGCCTTCGCCTGTTCGAAGCAATTCGCCATGATATCGGGATCGCCGGCGTGAAAACCGCAGGCGATATTCGCGCTGGAGACGACGCGCAGCATCGCGGCGTCGTCGCCCATGCGCCAGGCGCCAAAACCCTCGCCCAAATCGGCGTTGAGATCGATGATGGGCAAAGGGAATCTCCTGAACGCGGTGCGGGGATTATACGCGCCGGCGCGTCGATGCGAAACCGCCGGCGCCCGCGCTTATTTCAATTCCCCCAACGGCAACTTGCCGCTCGAGGCGTTGAAAACATCGGGATCGAAATTGACCGCGGAGCGCCCGGACGCCTCGCGCGACGCGCATTGCTTTACGTCCCACTGTCCCGAGGCGTGGTAG
>JBAWEN010000549.1:0-2986 GCA_049591215.1 Methylocystis sp.
CAGCCCAACGAACAGGTCGCGCCGACGCCTACCCCCATCAAGCAGAAGCCGCAACAGGAGGTCGCGCCACAACCCGCGCAGGAACCCGACGCGACCGCGCCTCAGGAAGAGGATAAGCGCGAGGCCGAGGTCGTCGAACAGGCGCCGAAGCCCGGCGTGAAAACCGATAAAAAGCCGACTAAGCCCGATCCCAAGGCGGTGGTCGGCGAGAAGCAAAAGTCGATCTCGGACATGGTGGCCTCGCTCGCGCCGGTGCCGGATTTTAAAATCGGCGGCGCGGCCAAGACCGCGCCCATCAATGGCGGAACCGCCAAGCCGACCTATCTTTCAGTGGTTCTCGGCTATATCAAGCGGCAGTTCCACCCCGTCGGCGGCGGTCGAAGCGGGGATGGAGTCATCACTTTCTACGTCGATCCCGACGGGCATCTGGTGCATCAGGCGCTGCGGCAATCGTCGGGTTCGGCGGCGCAGGATCAGGCGGCCATGACGGCGCTACGCCACGCGGGGCCGTTTCCGCCGACGCCGACCGCGACTTCGATCGGCCTCATCTGGAAATATTGAGACCCCCAAAGGGAGAGGCGATGCGGCGGAACGGCGCGAAAAGCTGGCTCGAGTTCTGGAACGGCGACACGGCGATCTACGCCTGCGACCGCCACAGGGAATTGCATTACGAAGGCGTCGCGCGCGATCTTTCGGCGCATGTCCGTTCGCCCGATTCGCTCGTGCTGGATTACGGTTGCGGCGAGGCGCTTTTCGCCGCGCGGCTGGCGCGGGAATGTTCAAGGCTGCTGCTCTATGACGGCGCGCCGCTTGTGCGGGAAAAGCTGCGCGCGCGCTTTGGGAACGAGCCGCGCATCGAGATTTTGGAGGACGGAACGCTGGGCGCCGTGACCGACGCCTCGCTCGATCTCGTGGTCGCCAATTCGCTGATCCAATATCTGGGCCCAAGCGAATTTTCGCGCCTGCTCGATCTTTGGCGCGCCAAGTTGAAGACCGGCGGGCGGCTGCTGCTGGCCGACATCCCGACGCCGCGGTCCAATCCGCTGTCCGACGCCGCCGCCTTGTTGCGGTTCGGCTGGCGCGGAGGCTTTCTCGGCGCGGCGTCGGCGAGCCTCGCGCGGCTGTATGTTTCGGATTACCGGCGACTACGCAAGGAGTTGGGATTCCGCGGCTATGGCGCGGACGAATTGGAGGGGCTGCTGCTACGGCGCGGCTACGGCGCGAGGCGCTCGCCGCGCAACATCGGCCACAACCAGGGCCGTCTGTGCTTTGTCGCGCAGCCAAGCGATTAGCCCCGCGCGTCGAGGCGGCCGCGCTCCGGCCGCGCCTCGACGTTTCGACCCTCGACCGCCTTCACGTCGACGCTGACCGACAGCTTTTGCGGTCCAGAGACTAAAATTATGCCGTCGATCGGCGAAACGTCGGCGTAATCGCGCCCAATGGCCAGCACGATATGATCGTCGCGGACGAACACATCGTTGGTGGGGTCGAGTTGCAGCCAGCCGAAGGCCGGACCGCACCATAGCGAGATCCAGGCGTGCGAGGCGTCGGCGCCTTCGAGCCGCTTTTGGCCGGGAGCCGGCAGCGTGCGCAAATAGCCGCTGACGTAGTTCGCGGGCAAGCCGAGTCCGCGCAGAGCGGCGATCATGATATGGGCGAAGTCCTGGCAGACGCCGCCGCGGCGCGCGAAAACCTCGGCGAGCGGCGTCGCGATTCGGGTCGCCTTCGGATCATAGGCGAAATCGGCATGGACGCGCCGCATTAAATCAAAGGCCGCTTCGAGAACCGGCCGCCCCGCCGGAAAACTTTCGCGCGCATAGGCGGAAATCGGCTCCAGCAAGGGCGTCAGCCGGCCCGCGAACAGAAAATGCGCCGGCGACTGGGCGTCGAGCGATTTCGACGCGGCGGCGTTCGCGCGCACGGTCTCCCAGGCCGGGGTCAGCGCGACGGCCGGCGCGGGTCGCCGACGCACCGCGACGCGCGCTTCCAGCATGATCCGCAGCTTCGTATGCGCCGTGTCGATTTGCGCCTCGGTAAGGCGATTGCCGAAAAAGTCGAGCCGTTCTCGCCGCCGCGTCGGTTCGGGCGTCAACTCGATGGCGCTTCGCAACACGCGCTGACCGCCGTCGCCGCGCGGGCTCAATCGCAACGCGCAGCGCGTCGCGGAAACAGGCGTGGCGTAGCTGTAAGTCGTCACGTGGCGAATGTCGTAGATCACGCGAGTTGGGACCGTTTGTCGGGGCGCTGCCTGTCGCCGCCCGCCAGAAAATAACGCTCGGCGATTGCGTCCGCGAGGCCGCACAGCCGTTGCTCGATTTTGAGAATCGCGCCCGGCGATAGGCCGCGAGCCTCCTCGGTCGCCAGTTCCGCGCGCAGCCGCACCGCCAACCGGCGCGGCTTCTCCATCACGCCGTCGTCGACAAGCGCCGGCAGAGCCGCGAGATGATCGTCCATGCGGGCGATCTGGAAACTCACCGAGCGCGGATTGAACGGATCGAGGATGGCCATGTCGAGCACGGGCGCCAGCGCCGCTCCCGAGATGTAGCGGCTGCGATAGGTGATTTGCGAGTCGATCAATTCGATCAGCGCGTCGAGCGAGTCCATGGTCGGCTCCGCGTCGGCGAACTGGCGGGCGAAACGGCAGGTGTTGATCGCGCGCTCGATGCGCTTGCCGAGGTCGAGAAAGTTCCAGCCCGCGACGCGGTTGAAGTTTTCGTCCGACAGGCCCGAGAGCGCGGCCAGCTTATACAGCGCGCGCTCCACGCAATCGACGATCTCGGGCTCGGCGGCGATGCTTGGCTCGCCGCCTCCCAAGCTCGCGACGTCTCGCAGACGCGTCTGCAATGCGCCGATCAGTTGCCAGACGTCCTGCGACAGGCGCTCGCGGATAATCGAGGCGGCGCCCTTGGCGCGCACGGCGCTGGCGCCCGTGCTCGACATGGCCATCCTCGATCCGTTCAATCCGCGCTCGGTGAGTTTCCAGATC
>JBAWEN010000550.1:0-4615 GCA_049591215.1 Methylocystis sp.
TCGGTCGCGGCCATCTCGAAATTGAGCGGCTTGGCGATCGTCGCCTTCAGCCGCGCCATGTCGGCGTCCTGGATATGGCGGCGGTCCTCGCGCAAATGCGCGGTGATTCCGTCGGCGCCCGCCTCGATAGCCAGCAGCGCGGCGCGAAGTGGGTCTGGCCGCGGCCCACCGCGCGCGTTACGGATCGTCGCCACATGGTCAATATTCACGCCAAGACGCAGTGGCGGCATTGGAGGCTCCCGGGGATCGGAGTGCGAGCGCCGCAGGTATAAGACGGAGGCGCGGGCTTTGTCACGAGGCGCATTCATTCCGCCAACCCAGAAAGCCAAGGAGAATGCAGCCCGGCGGCCATCCACCTTTGGGACTGCCACTAACCTAGACCTAGACTTTTCGCTTCGGGATGTTAGAGTTCGGTGAGTTTAAGTTTAAATGGAGAGTAAATTGGATCGCCGTCGCGTCACCCTGTATGTCTGTCTAGTTTTTACGCTTTGTGGATGCACGACCTCTTCTCGCGCGCAGCAAGACGTCGAGAGTTATAAGAATTCGACGGGGTGTACCGGCGCTCCATTGGAAGACTGCATGAAAAATCTGCGGCCATATATGGATAATGACCAAATTCGTATGGCTCTCAAGAGCATAGCCGACAACAACACTCCAGACGTAAACGGAAAAATTGGCAGTAATCGTCGGCGCCTTTTTATATCGATCAATTTAGACGGAAAAGTATATTCGCCACTATCGCTCGTCGAAATCGATTATTCGGACCGCGGCCTCGTCAACCTAATCTCCATTAGACTGCCATGGAGCCCCTCTCTTGCCGAGACGGAGGCTCAGTACGATCGCACGCGCATATATGAGGCGACGGCGCTGGCCGTCGGCGCGAACTGTAGCGCCCTAAAAGACCGCGGCGACTTCTACAGGTTCATTCACAACCAGGTAAAGCAGCCACAGCGGATCGAAAAAGATCGAGAGAAATATTCATCGAAGACGACGTATCTTAGCGAGGGAAGATGGGTTGGCATATGTGGAGTTAGTATGATGTACGACACTTTTTCCGAGAATGATTCGAGAATACATTCCGTCAAAAACCTGAACAGAATTTCTTCAAGCTCAGTCATTAATTTCAAGCAATAGACATCTCTCAGCCCACGACCCGCTCGACCTTGCTGACCAGGGGATTGGCCCGCAGCCGCGCGATGATGTCGCTCAAATGTTTGAGATCCGCGACCTCGAGATCGAAGGTCATCTCGCGAAAATCGGGCGAATGGGCGGTGAAGCCGATGTTGTCGATATTGGCGCCCGTTTCGCCGATCAGCGTCGCCAGCGCGCCCAATGTCCCTGGCTCGTTGAGCGCCGTCGCGACAACGCGCGCCGGGAACAGTTCCCGGCTCTCCTCGTCAAGATCCCAGCGCACGTCGAGCCAGCGATCCGGCTGATCGTCGTAATTGGTTAGCGAAGGCGACTGGATCGGATAAATGGTGATCCCCTCGCCCGGCGTCAAAATGCCGACGATGCGGTCGCCCGGCACGGCTCCGCCTTTCTCCGCGAAGCGCACCGGCACGTCGCCGCGCAAGCCCCGAATCGGAATGGGCCCGCCTTGTTCCGCGCCCGGAACCTTGAACATGAGATTGCTGCTGGCCTTGATGTCGAACCAGCCGGGCTCGCCCGGCTCTGGGAGCCTCTGCTGGGCTTTGCGCTCCTCGCTGAAATCGGGATAAACCGCCTTGACCACATCGCCCGAATAGATTTCGCCCCGCCCGACCGCGGCCAGCACGTCGTCGACCGAATGGCGGGCCAAACGCGGCAGCACGCCCTTTAACTTGTCGTCGGCATAGACGCGATTGGCGCGGGCGAAGGCGCGTTCGACGATCTGCCGGCCAAGTCCCGCATATTGGCGCCGCACCGCCTCGCGTGTCGCCCGGCGAATTGCCGCGCGCGCCTTGCCAGTGGCGACCGCCGCCTCCCAGGCCGCCGGCGGGATGTGGTCGTCGGCGCGAACGATCTCCACCTCGTCGCCGTTTTGCAGTTGCGACAGCACCGGCGCCACGCGGCCGTTGATCTTCGCGCCGACCGCCGAATTGCCGAGTTTCGTGTGCACGGCATAGGCGAAGTCGATCGGAGTCGCGCCGCGCGGCAAAGCGATCAGGCCGCCCTTGGGCGTGAAACAGAACACCTGGTCCTGAAACAACTCCAACCGCGTATGTTCGAGAAATTCCTCCGGACTGTCGCCATGCGCCAGCAGCTCCAGCGTCTCCTGCAGCCAGCGATAGGCGCGGCTTTCCTTGGCGAGATCTTCGCGCCCCTCCTGCCCGGTCGCATCCTTGTAAAGCGCGTGGGCGGCGATGCCGAAGCGCGCGATCTCGTGCATTTGCGCGGTTCTGATCTGCAGCTCGACGCGCTGGTGTCCTGGGCCGACCACCGTCGTGTGGATCGAGCGGTAGTCGTTTTGCTTGGGGGTCGAGATATAGTCCTTGAAACGCCCGGGCACGCTGGGCCATTTGGTGTGCGCGACGCCGAGCGCGCGATAGCAATCCTCGACCTCTCCGACGATGATTCGGAAGCCGAAAATATCCGAAAGCTGTTCGAAGGAGATCGATTTACGCTCCATCTTGCGCCACACCGAATAAGGCGTCTTCTGCCGCCCCGTGACCGCGGCCTCGATGCCGCGCGCGGAAAACTCGCGGGTCAGCTCTTCCTCGATGCGCTTGATGTTGCGGCCGTTCTTGGCGCGCAACTCGTGCAGGCGGGTCTCGATGGTCTGATAGGCCTCGGGCGACAAATGGCGGAACGCCAGCCCCTCCAACTCCTCGCGCAGCTTCTGCATGCCGATGCGCGCGGCCAGCGGCGCGTAAATATCCAGCGTTTCCTGCGCGATGCGGGCGCGCTTCTCCATCGGCACGAAATGGAGCGTCCGCATATTGTGCAGCCGGTCGGCGAGCTTGACCAGCAGCACCCGGACGTCCTCCGCGACGGCCAGCAGCAGTTTGCGAAAATTTTCGCCCTGCCTCGCCTGCTTGGAGACAAGATCAAGCTTGTCGATCTTGGTCAGGCCTTCAACGAGCTTGCCAATCCGCGGGCCAAATAGCCGGTCGATCTCCTCGCGCGTCGTGCTGGTGTCTTCGATCGTGTCGTGCAACACGGCGGCGACGATGGTCGCGTCGTCGAGCTTCAGATCGGTCAGGATCGCCGCGACTTCAAGGGGATGCGAGAAATAGGGGTCGCCGGAGGCGCGCTTTTGAGCGCCATGCGCCTGCATGGCGTAGACATAGGCGCGGTTGAGCAGATCCTCGTCGACATTGGGGTTGTATTTGCGAACCCGCTCAACGAGTTCATACTGCCGCATCATCCGCGTTCTACCCGAAGCCGGACAGAGGGTTTAATATGGCGAAGCCCCGCTGGCCGCGCCAAACCCGTCGCGAACAAGCCGCGCCGAAACCGATGTTAAGACAACGAGGGCGTCGCCGCCAGCCGCAAACACAGGCGCCCCGGCCGCCGGGTTACTCCGCCTCGTCTTCAATTTCCGCCGGAGGCACGAGACCTTCCAGCCCGCGCAACAAATCTTCCTCGGTCATGCGGTCGAACTGGGCGTCGGCGCCTGTTTCCGCGCCGGCAATGGGGGCCAGGGCCGGCACCATCTCGGCCTCGGGCTCGTCGACCTCGACATGCCGCTGCAAGGAGTGAATGAAATCCTCCTGCAAATCCTCGGGCGCGAGCGCGCTCTCGGCGATCTCCCGCAGCGCGACGACGGGGTTTTTATCCTTGTCGCGATCGACGAGGATGCTCTGACCGGACGAAATCAGCCGGGCGCGATGCGCCGCCAACAGCACGAGATCGAAGCGGTTTTCGATTTTGTCGACGCAATCCTCGACGGTGACGCGCGCCATCTCCGGCCAGCTCCTTTTTTTAGAATGAGACGAGTTGCTACTACATCTTGGGGCGACAGGCAATGGTCGCCAGCGGCATGTGCATCGGCCACGCAACACCCGCTTCCTAGCCTCTAAATAGTCACCTGAACTCCACACCTCGGCATTCTCAATGAGTTCCATGAACAATATTTCATGATTTTTGTGTCTGAATTGTATCTAACCATGAGAACGCCTCTTGACGTCTTCGACGCGACGCGCGATTTAGAAGTCTGGAAAGTGGTCCCCAAGACTTGAGCGTGGGGGCCGGCGTCGACTTCTCGCCGAACAGAACTAAGCTTAGACTGACGGATAAAGTGTCCACCTAGCGTTAGAGAGAAGCTGCCGCGGCGTTGAGCCGGGCGCGTGAGTTGGACGCTGATTTCGCGAATATGCGAAGGCGGCGGGTGATTACGGCGCCCATATTTTTAACCCTTGAACACGTGTGAGACCGAGATGGCAGACCAGGAACGCATTGCCTTATTCATTGATGGCGCCAACCTCTATGCGACCGCCAAATCTCTTGGGTTCGACATTGATTATAAGCGCCTTCTCCGGGAGTTCCAAAGCAAGGGCACGTTGATTCGCGCCTTTTACTACACCGCCTTGATCGAAGATCAGGAATACTCCTCCATCCGTCCGCTGATTGACTGGCTCGACTACAATGGCTACGCCGTCGTGACCAAGCCGACCAAGGAGTTCGTCGACTCCCT
>JBAWEN010000551.1:0-5667 GCA_049591215.1 Methylocystis sp.
GGCGCTTTGGGCGAAAGCGGACGCCGGTTTTGCCTTGGAACGCGCGAAAAGTCATAAGGCAAGCCTTCCCGGTTCAATCCGTACCGGAAAAACGTTAGAGCCGGCGTGGAATCAGCGAAACGAGAAAGAAAAGCAGCGCCAGGATCGCCAGCGTCGTTATGATCCACTCCGTTACGGTCGCGCCGCCGGGATGGCTGACCACGCCACTGAACGCGCCCCTGAGCGTGTCCCAACCGCAATTCGTGATTTCGCCGAGAGTTTGTTCGCTGACAGGCTTCTCGCAAGGCAACATCTTTCGACTCCCTATGCCCCTTGGTAGAAACCACGGTGAAAGGGGATCGTTCCCGGTCTCCACGCCCCCGCCCCGCCGATTCGCATTGCGTTCCCGCGCACATATTCGGGGGGTCGTCCAACCTTCGCCGAGAGGCGCCGACTTCGCGCTGGCAGCACTAGGTGGCGCAATTTCTTATCGCAAAAGTCTGTCAACTTTTGCGGAACTTGCTCTAACCCCGGCGCGCCAGCGAACGCAAAAATCCCTGCGTGTCGTCGGTCAACTCCGTATCCACGGCGGGCGCGAGCTTCAGCAACAGATTCGCGACGAAGGCCTGATCGTTGCGAGGGTCATCCAGCACTTCTCGCAAAACCGGCACGTTGTCCTCTATGTGCTGGAGGAAGGATATGCCCTTTTCCAGAGTCTCGCTCCAGCGGTCGCGATTCCATTTCGCGAGGGGAAACATGATCTCGTGCACAAAGTTGGAGGTGCGCGCCTTTTCCAGGAAACGCAGCCCAGTGTTCCAATTCTCCTTGGCCCGCATTGGCGGCGGCGGCCTGTCGCCGATCAGCATTTTCTTGCCGGCCTGAGCGACAAAATCGTCAAGCGTCACGGGCGCTTCGATATTGGCGCGAAAGTTCCAGAAGACATGAGATCCGGGAAACTCCTTGCCGATGCTTTCCGCCAGGGCCGCCTCGACCTTGTCGACCGCCGCCTTGGCCTCGTTCAACGCCGCCGTCATGCAGAAGGCGAATATAGCGTCGGCCGCGACATTTGCGACCGCGCCGCCTTTGAGCTGCGGCACCGATAATTTAGGCGTCGCCCCATCGGCGGGCGGCTGGGCTTCGCCCGCGCGCAGCGCCGTGATGAAAGCCGTAATTTCCAGCCAGCCCATGAAATTAGCGACGAAGGCGTCCGGGTCCACATAGACGATCGCCAGATTGAGGGGCTGTTTGCGCTTCTTTAGTTCGGCCAGGTCGGTCACGAATAATCCCCTGATTGCATTGGTGTCGATCGCGTCGGAAAGTCAGGCGGCGTCCTCTTCCGCCAACACGACGCCAGTCAAACAGACATCGCCGTCGTCGATCACCAAGGTGATCGGCGTCAGGCGCCCGCCTTTGCAGGGGCCGATGAAGCATTCGCCCGTGTCCGGATCGAACTGGGCCTGATGGTTGCCGCAGGTGATGAAGTTTTCGTCTTCGTCCAGAAACTGCCCCGGCGTCGTATCGAGGCGCGATCCTTGATGCGGGCAAGCATTCTCATAGCCATAAAACTGGTTGCACTTGCGCGTGATCATGATCGGCCAGGGCTTGGGCTCGCCGTTCTCGCCCTCCCGCATCAGCACAAAGCCCTTTACGTCGCGGTCGTCGATCTCGACTGTCCGACAAATCACATAAAGCTCATCCATCGACGCACCCCTTTCCGACAAGTTGGAACGCTCCAATCGCAAGGAAGCGGCCATGAGGGCGTCGTAGCAATCGATGAGCCAGACCGTCCGGCGCGGGACGTGACGCAAACGAAAGCAGCCCCGGTCATTGCGAACCGGGGCTGTTTTCGTTGAAGCGTCCGGCTTACTGCGCGGCGAGCTTGATCTCGGGATAGGTGCAGCGCTCGGCGCTCTTTTCGTCGAGATGCAGATGCGCCGGCGGCTCGACGAAGGGGATGCCGAGCGTCCGCCAGACATCGACCATCGCCTCGACGAGGTTGCCGATATGCGCGTGGCTGTGGCGCGGCGTCGGCGTGATGCGCAGGCGCTCGGAGCCCTTGGCGACGGTCGGGTAGTTGATCGGCTGGATGTAAATGTGATGGCGCTCCAGCAGCATGTCGCTGGCGGCCTTGCACAGCTGCGCGTCGCGCACCATCACCGGGACGATGTGCGAGCTGTTCTCCAGCACCGGCAGTCCGGCGGCGCCCAATGCGTGTTTGGTGATCGCCGATGCGCGTTGATGCGCGTCGCGCAGGTCCGGACGCGCCTTGAGCAGGCGCACGGCGGCGCAGGCGGCGGCCGCGACGGCCGGCGGCAGGGCGGTCGTGAAGATGAAGGACGGCGCATAGCTGCGTATTGCGTCGATCACCGCCGCGTCTCCGGCGACATAGCCGCCGAGCGTGCCGAAGCCCTTGGCCAGCGTGCCCTCGATCACGTCGATCTTGTGCATGACGCCGACCTGTTCGCAAACGCCGCCGCCGCGCGGGCCGTACATGCCGACCGCGTGCACCTCGTCGATATAGGTCATGGCGCCGTAACGCTCGGCCAGCGCGGCGATTTCGGCGACCGGCGCGACATTGCCGTTCATCGAATAAAGGCTCTCGAACACGATCAGCTTGGGCCGATCGCCCGCCGCGATCAAAAGCTCCTCGAGATGGGCGAGGTCGTTGTGGCGGAAAATTTTCGTCTCCGCGCGCGAGCGCTTGACGCCCTCGATCATCGAATTGTGATTCGAGGCGTCGGAGAGAATGAGGCAATTGGGCAGGAGATCGGCGATGGTCGAGATCGCCGCGAGATTGGAGATCCAGCCAGAAGTGAAGACCAGCGCCGCCTCCTTGCCATGCAGATCGGCGAGTTCGCGCTCGAGTTCGACGATGGCGTGGCTGGTGCCGGAAATATTGCGGGTGCCCCCGGCGCCGGCGCCAACCTTGGCCGCGGTCTGGACCATGGCGGCGATCACCTCGGGGTGCTGGCCCATGCCGAGATAATCGTTGGAGCACCAGATCGTGACATCTTGGGTTTTGCCGTCGGGGCGATGCCAAACCGCCTCGGGGAAACTCTCCACATCGCGCTCGATATGGGCGAAGACCCGATAGCGCCGTTCCGAACGAAGACGGAAGACAGCTGCCTCGAAGTAGCGCCGATAAACCATGCCGAAGCCCTTCATTCAGCGCGCCATTCGCGCGCAACGCGCGGCCTGGGCTCCCCTCCCCGGACCGCCGAACTTTGTAATCAATCTTACATAGCCGAAAAGGAACGACAACGCGAGTGGCGGAGTGTCGCGGATGGCGAATAGAAATTCGCGGCCGCCCCTCCCCTCACGCCGCCAGCGCCGCCAGCACTCGCGCCCAGGAGCGGGTTCCCTTGTGGAACGAGGTGAGCGAATATTTCTCGTTCGGCGAGTGGATGCGGTCGTCCTCCAGCGCGAAGCCGATCATCAGCGCGTCCATGCCGAGATCGCGCTTGAAGGCGCCGACAATCGGAATCGAGCCGCCGCAACCGGTCAGCGCCGCCTCGACGCCCCATTCGTCGGCCAGCGCCCGCCGCGCCCGCTTCAGCGCCTCGGACGCGAACGGCAGACTGAGCGCTCCGGACGCCCCATGCGAGATAAACTCCGCCTTCACGTCCGCCGGCAGCCGTTCGCGTACGAAGGCATGGAATGCGTCTACAATTTTCTTAAAGCTCTGCGTCCCGACCAAGCGGAACGAGAATTTGGCGCTGGCCTGCGCCGGCAGCACCGTTTTCGAGCCCTTGCCGGTGTAGCCGCCGACAATGCCGTTCACGTCGCAGGTCGGCCGCGCCCAAATCTGCTCGATGACGCCGCGCCCGGCCTCGCCGCCAACCTGGGTAAGGCCAATGCCTTGCAAGAACGCCGCCTCGTCGAAATCGAGTTCGCGCCATTGCGCCGCTATGTCCTCGGGCAATTCCGGCACGCCGTCGTAAAAGCCCGGCAGCGCCACCTTGCCATCGTCCGCGTGAAGCTCGCCGATAATTTTCGCGAGCACATGGATCGGATTGACGACGGGACCGCCAAACATGCCGGAATGCAGATCGTGGCTGGCGCCCCTCAGGATCACCTCTTCCTGCACCAATCCGCGCAGCATGATGGTTATGCCTGGCGTGGCGGCGTTCCACATGCCGGTGTCGCAGACGAGGACCAGCGCCGGCTCCGACAATTCCGCCTTGTTGGCGGCGAGAAATTCCGGCAGCGACGGGGAGCCGGTCTCCTCCTCGCCCTCGAACAGGAAGGTCACGTTGCACGGCAGCCCGCCATTGGCCTCGAAGGCGCGGCAGGCCTCGACGAAAGTCATGAGCTGACCCTTGTCGTCGGAGGCGCCGCGCGCGACGATTTCCTGCGTCCCGTCGCCCTGTTGCAGACGCGGCGCGAAGGGCTCGGTCTTCCACAATTCCAGCGGATCGGGCGGCTGCACGTCGTAATGGCCGTAGAACAGCAAATGCGGCGCATCCTTGCGCTTGGCGCTCGCATGACCGACCACGATGGGATGGCCGGGAGTCGGCCGCGATTCCGCGTTGTAGCCGAGTCCCTGAAGTTCCCTCACGAGCCAGTCGGCGGCGCGCTCGCACTCCTTGGTGTAGGCCGGGTCGGTCGAGACGGACGAAATTCGCAACAAATCGAACAGCCTTTGCGTGGAGGCGTCGATATTCTTGTCGATGGTGGCGAGAACGGCGTCGAGCGTGGCCATGAAGGGCTCTCCTTGTCAGGCCGAAGTCTAAATCAGCTAGGCGAAAACCGCGAAGCGTTTTGCGCCGATCCGCCGAACTCCGCTGGATCTCTCGCGCGCGATCGCCGCGAGAGCGCCAGCTCAGATGAAATCCGCGCGAATCGGAACGTGGTCGGATGGCTTTTCGCGCCCGCGCAGCGCCTTGTCGATCTCGACGCTCTTCAAGCGGTCGGCGGCCGGCGGCGACAGCAACAGATGGTCGATGCGCAAGCCGTTATTCTTTTGCCAGGCGCCGGCCTGATAATCCCAGAACGTGTAAACGGCGGGCGCGTCCGTGACGGCGCGCAGCGCCTCCGTGTAGCCGAGGTTGAGCAACTGGCGGAACTTCGCGCGGGTTTCGGGCTTGAACAATGCGTCGCCGGCCCAGCCCGCGGGATCGTAAACATCCTCGGGCGCCGGAATGACATTATAATCTCCGGCCAGCACGACCCGCTCCTCCAGAGCGAGCAGCGCGCCCGCCCGCTCGGTCAGCGCGTCCATGAAGGCGAGTTTATAGCCGTATTTCTCGCTGTCCGGCGGATTGCCATTGGGCAGATAAATCGAGGCGACGCGGTAAACCCCGCCGGCGCCGTCGCCGACCACGCCCTCGATGTAGCGCGCCTGGGCGTCCTCGAAACCCGGCAGTCCGCGCGAAACATCCTCCAGCGGAGTTTTGGAGAGCAGCGCGACGCCGTTAAAAGTCTTCTGGCCAAACGTTTCGACGATATAGCCGGCGTCTTCGACCTCGGCGCGCGGAAAGGCCTCGTCCTGGCATTTGAGTTCTTGCAGACACAACACGTCGGGCGCGACGTCGCGTAGATAGTCGAGCAGTATCGCGGTTCTCTGGCGCACTGAATTGACGTTCCAGCTGGCGATGCGCATAGCTCGGCTTCTCCAATATGCGCGGGGCTACGCGGCGCCGGCGATTTCCACGACGATCCGCCGCGCGGCCGCCCTTGGGTCCGCCG
>JBAWEN010000552.1:0-2913 GCA_049591215.1 Methylocystis sp.
TCCCCTGAGCGTCGGGAAGCCGGGCGTCGTCGCCCTTCGCGCGCCCAATTTCGCCGTGCAGAACGCCGATCTGCTGATCGCGATCGGCGCGCGCCTCGACAATGTCGTGACCGCGTACAATCCGGCCAAATTCGGCCGCTGCGCGCGCAAGATCGTCGTCGACGTGGACCCCGCCGAACTCGCCAAGTTCGCCGGAATGGACGGTTTCGACATGCGCATCGAGGCCGACGCCAAGGCGTTCATCGACGCTCTTCTGCCGCTCGCGCAAGCGGCCGCTCCGCGCGACCGCCGTTCGTGGCTCGCCCGCTGCGCCGACTTGAAGCGCCGTTAGCCCGTCAACGACGGCGCGCCTTTTCAGAGCCGCGGCCCGATCGGGCATTTCCATCTGACGCAGACGCTGTCCGACGAATTGCCGGCCAATTCGCTGATCGTGACCGGCAGTTCGGGCCTCGCCGTCGAATTTTTCTACACCGGCTTCCAGAACAAGGAGGGGCAGAGGGTGTTCCTCACCTCCGGCCTCGGCGCCATGGGCTATGGCCTGCCGGCGATGATCGGCGCCTATATGGCCTCGGACGGACGCCCGTTCGTCGGGCTGGAGAGCGACGGCTCGCTGATGATGAATCTGCAGGAGTTGCAGACGATCGCCAGCCTGCGCCTGCCGCTGCGCCTCATCGTCTTCAACAATGGCGGCTACGCCTCGATCCGCAACACGCAGCGCAACTACTTCGAGGGGCGCTACGTCGGCAGCGGCCCGAGCTCGAAACTCGAAATGCCCGATTTCGTGGCGCTCGCCAAGACCTTCGGCTGGGACGCCTTCCGCATCGAGGACGCGGCCGATCTGCGCGACGGCCTGCAACGCGCGCTGACGCATGAAGGCCCGCTTCTCGTCGACGTGCGGCTCGTCGCCGATGAGGCGCTGTTCCCGAAATCGGCGGCGTTGCCGCAGGCCGACGGCTCCATGCGCTCCATGCCGCTCGAGGATATGTCGCCGCTGCTGCCGCGCGACGAATTCCGGGCGAACATGATCGTGCCGCTCGATCCGGCGTCGGAGTCGGTCCCCGACCATCTCGCCCCGCGCCAGGACAGGACGCGCGAACCGGCGTGAAAGCTGAAGCGCGCGCCGAGATTGCGGCGCGCGCGCGTCTTTCCTTCTCATCGTCGAAGCGTCACGCCGCGCGCAAATTCGCGCCGCGCAGCCAGCGCGTCAGCCACCAGATATAGGCCGGGGCGTAGGTGAGGCCGTAGGCGATCGCGGTCGACGCGAGAATGCCGGCGACGCCGAAGGATGGCGCCAAGAGGAATTTCAGTAAAAAGGCCAGCGCGCTATAGGCGATCGCCACGCGCGCCTGGAACCAGACGGCGCCGAGCCCGTTGAGCAGCACGTCGACGATCCGCCCCAGCGACAGCACGGCGATCCAGGCGGACATCGCCCACAGAACGTCTTGACCCAGTTGCATGCCGCCGCCCATCCACAGGTCGAGAAGCGGCTGGCCGAAGAGAACGAGGATCGCGCCGCCGCTCAAAGCGCACAGCGTCACCACGATGGCGCCGCCGAGAATCCCCCTGCGCACCCAGAGGTGATCGCCGCGCGTCGCCGCGTCCGTCACGGCGGGCCATAGCGGCTGGGTCAGGACCCACAGAAGTCCGAGCGCCGTCAGGCAGGCCCTTTGCGCCACCGCCATCCGCGAGGCGGCGTCCGCTCCAAGCCGCGACAGCGCTACGACGCTGTCCAGATTGATGGCGAGCGTGGCGGCCACGCTGAGGATGAAGAAAGGGGCGCCCCTTTGCATCAGCGCCAGACAACGACTCGCCGAAGGAAGTCGTACGGACGGCAGGAGCTCGGGATATCGGGAGTAAAGATTGATCGTGCTGGCGACGTTCGCGACGAGCAGGCCGCCGGCGGTGACGGCGACGTAATAGCGCGTGTCGGTCGAAAAGCGGGTCAAGGCGAATAAGCCGCAGACCGTGACAATGGTTTGAAATGTTTCCCAAGCTGACGTCATGTGGAAGCGCTGCAGGCCGGTCCAGACATTGCCCGTCAGGCTAAGCGGGATGTTGATCGAAAGGAGGACCGCGGCGATCAGATAGGCGTCCGCGACCTGTGGCGGCGCGACCCGGGGAATGATCGTGACTGCGAGAATCGTTCCAACAATGCCCAGCACAAGCGACACCAGCAGCGCGGCCCCGATCTGGCGGCGGATTTCGGCGATGTCGCCTCGCGCGACGTTTTGCGCGACAGTGGTCAGCAGGGCCTGGCCGACGCCGAAATCGACGACCACGGTCATCCAGAAGAACGAGGCCGCCGCCGCCCAAACGCCGAATCCCTCCGAACCGACCGCATGCAGAACCATGGGCATCACGATGAGCGTGCCGGCTATTTGCAGCAGCCGTTGCGCCACGCCCGCGAAGGACGAGAACGCCGCCCGCCGCCCGCGGCGCTCGCCGCGCACCGCCAAAGGGCCGGAGCCTTGGCGTCTTGCGTCTTTCGCGCGGGTAGCTGGTTGCGCTTCCAGGCTCGCAAGGACTTCCAGGGCGTCTGCTGGCCGCGCGGTTTTCTCGTTAAGCAAACCCAACCCCGCGCGAGCTTTGGAGAACGGCGCCGGAAGCGACAACGGCGGTGGCGAAAAAAAAATCAATCAAACATATTCGAGCGCCGCCGCGCCGCGCTCCCCGGCAGCCGAGCGCGAAGCCGGCGCCAGTTTCGCGCTGTCGCGCGTAATGGGTCGCGATAAAAAATAGTAATGCAAATACGTTAACGGACCGCGAAACAATTTCGAAAAGCGCGGCGAGGGCGTCCGCGAGGCGCGCGCGGGTCGGTCTAAGAGCGTATATGATCGAACCGTCGACGTTGTTTCGACCGCGGCGATGCGGAAATGACGTCGTCAGGCGGCTAGGGGAGGAGCTTTTATGACC
>JBAWEN010000553.1:0-2264 GCA_049591215.1 Methylocystis sp.
TCGACGATGGTCAGATCGGCGTCGTAGCCCACGGCGACGCGGCCCTTGGCGGCGATTCCGAACAGCCGCGCCGGCCCGGCGCTGGTGAGATCGACGAAGCGCGCGAGGCTCAGCCGGCCCGCGTTCACATGATCGAGCATCAGCGGGACGAGCGTCTGAACGCCGGTCATGCCGGACGGGCTTCGCGGATAGGGGGCGGCCTTTTCCTCCAGCGTATGCGGCGCGTGATCGGACCCGAAAATATCGACGACGCCCTGCCCCACCCCGCGCCAAATCCCCTCACGATGGGCCTCGCCGCGCACCGGCGGGTTCATCTGCGCCAGCGTTCCAAGACGAGCTAAATCGGCGTCGCTCAGGGTGAGATGATGCGGCGTGACTTCCACACTGGCTATATCCTTGTGCACGGCCAGCAGTTCGATCTCCTCGCGCGTCGAGACATGCAGCACATGGATGATCGCGCGCTGCTCGCGGGCGATGCGCAGCAACCGGCGCGTCGCGGTCAACGCGGTGAGTTCGTCGCGCCACACCGGATGCGACGACGGATCGCCGGGAACGCGCAAATGTTCGCGCTCCTTTAAGCGCGCCTCGTCCTCGCTGTGGAAGGCGGCGCGCCGGCGCGTCCGCGCCAGAATCGCCGCGATTCCTTCGTCGTCCGGAACGAGCAGCGAGCCGGTCGAGGAGCCCATGAAGACCTTTATGCCCGCGGCGCCCGGCTGGCGCTCCAGTTCGGGAATGTCCCTGGCGTTCTCATGCGTGCCGCCGACCCAGAAGGCGAAGTCGCAATGCATGCGCCCCGAGGCGCGCGCGACCTTATCGGCGATGTCGGCCGCGGACGTGGTGAGCGGCTTGGTGTTGGGCATTTCGAACACGCCGGTCACGCCCCCGAGCACGGCGGCGCGCGAGCCGGTCTCCAAATCCTCCTTATGCGTCGCGCCGGGCTCGCGAAAATGCACTTGCGTGTCGAGAACTCCGGGGAGAATACGCAGCCCCGCGCAGTCGATCCGCTCGCCGGCGTCCGCGCGCGACAGATCGCCGATTTCGGCGATTTTGCCTCCGGTCACGCCGATGTCGCGGCGGCTTTCGCCGTCGTGATTGACGAGCATGCCATTTGAGAGAACCATGTCGAAAGTTTTGGCCATCGGTGGCGCCTCGCTTGCAGTGTCCCGCGGGAAAACTATGTCTAGCGCATCTTGGGGCGATGGGGCAGCATTCGGGTGAGTTCGCGAGAACCGTCATCCGACCCGGCTGCGCCGGGCCACCTTCTCCCACAAGTAGGAGAAAGGAACGCCCCTGCTAGTTAGATTATTGAAGCAGGATCAAACGGCGCCTCTTCGTTCTCCACTAATGGGAGAAGGCGGCCCTTGCATTCGCAAGGGTCGGATGAGGGCCGCCGGGCTCGTCTTCGGTCCGGATCACTCGACTCCATGGGTAGTCTCCCACGTCTCTCTTACAACAATCCGCGACGCCTTACGGACGCGGTTGGAGCATAAGACACAATGTCAGCAGTCATCAGCCTGGAGGATCGCGGCGTCGTCGAAATCGCCGGCGCCGACGCGACCAAATTCCTGCATAATCTCGTCACCAACGACATCGCCAAGCTCGCACCCGGCGACGCCCGCTTTTGCGCGCTGCTGGCGCCGCAGGGCAAGATACTGGTCGATTTCCTGGTTTTCGTCGATGGCGAGGGCGAGGCGCGCCGTTATCTGCTCGATTGCCCCCGCGATTTGGAGGCGGATCTGCTGCGCCGCCTCGGCTTCTATAAACTGCGTGCGGCGGTGACCTTCACGTCGAAGAGCGACGAACTCGCCGCTTATGCTGATCTCGGCGAGGAGAGGCCGGAGATTCCGGCGCTGGCGCTGGCGCGCGACCCCCGTTCCGCCGCGCTGGGCTGGCGGCTCATCGCGCCGCGCGGGACGATAGAGCCTAAAGGCGCGCGCGAGGATTACGAGACGGCGCGAATCGCGGCTGGCGTGCCGCGCGGCGGGATCGATTTCGCCTATGGCGACGCCTTTCCGCACGAGGCCAACATGGACCTTTTGGCCGGCGTGGATTTCACCAAGGGCTGCTATGTCGGCCAGGAGGTCGTCTCGCGCACCAAGCACCGCAACCTCGCGCGCAAACGCGTGACGCCCTATCACGTGGACGGCGAGGCTCCGCCCCCGGGAACAAAGGTGATGGCGGGCGAGATCGAAATCGGCGTCGCCGGCTCGCGCAATGGCGACAATGGCCTCGCGCTGATCCGGCTCGACAAGCTGGCCGACGCG
>JBAWEN010000554.1:0-2816 GCA_049591215.1 Methylocystis sp.
GCGTAGAGGTGGTCGAATTCGCGATCGGCGTTCCGCATCTGATCAAAGGCGAATTCACCGACGCGGCGGGGCCTGGGATCGACATTTACTCGATGCGCCAGCCGCTCGGCGTTGTCGCCGGCGTCACGCCGTTCAATTTTCCAGCCATGATCCCCATGTGGAAGTTCGGCCCGGCCATCGCATGCGGCAACGCCTTCGTGTTAAAGCCCTCCGAACGCGATCCCGGCGTGCCACTGCGTCTGGCCGAACTCATGATCGAAGCCGGGCTCCCGGCGGGTATTCTAAATGTTGTCAATGGCGACAAGGAAGCCGTGGACGCGCTGCTCGACGATCCCGAAATCAAGGCCATAGGCTTCGTCGGCTCCACGCCGGTCGCTGAATATATTTACGCGCGCGCCGCCGCCGCGGGGAAGCGCGCGCAATGTTTCGGCGGCGCCAAGAACCATATGGTCATCATGCCCGACGCCAACATCGATCAGGCGGTGGACGCGCTCCTTGGCGCCGGCTATGGCTCGGCGGGCGAGCGCTGCATGGCGATCTCCGTCGCTGTCCCGGTTGGCGAGTCGACCGCCGATGAATTGGTGAGGCGCCTCGTCCCTCGCGTGAAAAATCTCAAGATTGGCCCTTCGACGGATGCAACCGTCGACTTCGGCCCGCTGGTGACGAAAGCGCATCTCGACAAGGTTAAGAGCTATGTGGCGCTTGGGCTGGAAGAAGGCGCGAGGCTTCTCGTCGACGGCCGCGACTTCAGGATGCGTGGCTATGAAAACGGCTTCTACATGGGCGGCTGTCTGTTCGACGGCGTGAAGCCGCATATGCGCATCTATAGAGAAGAAATCTTCGGCCCCGTCCTCTGCGTGCTGCGCGCCGCCACTTACGACGACGCCTTAACCCTCGCCAATAATCACGAATACGGTAATGGCGTCGCGATTTTTACGAGAAACGGCGCGATCGCACGCGATTTCGCGTCCAGGGTTCAGGTCGGAATGGTTGGCGTCAACGTGCCGATTCCGACGCCGCTCGCCTATCACACCTTCGGCGGTTGGAAGCGGTCGATCTTCGGCGATCTCAATCAGCATGGTCCAGACGCAATACGCTTTTACACGAAAACCAAGACGGTGACGTCCCGCTGGCCAAGCGAAGGGTCGGACGACGCGGCGAGCTTTGTCATGCCCACGATGTCATAGCCGATGCGATGGGTTCCGGTTCGACGACGGCAGGAGAACAAATGATGTCTCGCATCGCCTTCATCGGCCTTGGCAATATGGGCGGACCAATGGCCGCCAACCTCGCACGGGCCGGCTACGACCCGCGCGGCTTCGATCCGTTGCCCGCCGTTCGCGACAGCGCCGCGAAGGCCGGCGTGAAAGTAGCCGCTTCGGCGCGAGAGGCGATGGCCGACACCGACGTGGTCGTCACCATGTTGCCCGCCGGCGCGCATGTGCTGTCCGTTTGGAGCGACCTGCTGGCGCATGAGGTTTCCGAACGACGCCCCTCCCAAGGGCCGGACCACGCGACCGAGGGCGCACTCTTTATCGACTGCTCCACCATCGACATCGATAGCGCGCGCCAGGCGCATGCCATGGCGCGTGTCGCGGGCGCGCGCTCGGTCGACGCCCCCGTCTCTGGCGGGGTCACGGGCGCGAAAGCCGGAACGCTGACCTTTATGTGCGGCGGAGACGCCGCCGCCTTCGCGGCCGCCAAGCCTATCCTCGAAGCGATGGGCAAGACCGTCCTCTATTGCGGCGGCCCCGGCCTCGGACAAGCGGCGAAAATCTGCAACAACATGATGCTCGGCGTCACCATGATTGTCACCAGCGAAGCCTTCGTTCTCGCGGAGAAACTGGGACTTTCCCATCAAGCCTTGTTCGACGTCGCCAGTGTTTCCTCGGGACAATCCTGGTCGCTGACGAGCTATTGTCCCGCGCCGGGACTGACGGCGGCCTCGCCGGCGAACAATGGTTACAAGCCCGGCTTCATGGCGGCGCTCATGCTAAAGGATTTGAAGCTCGCCCAGGAGGCTGCCGCCGGCGTCGGCGCCTCCACGCCACTCGGCGCCATGGCGGCGCAACTCTATGCGTTGTACGTGGCGTCCGGCGAAGGCGCCTCCGACTTTTCTGGCGTCATCGAGATGATCCGCGGCAAACCGAGGAACTAACTTTGGCGCCTCCCACCGGATTCTCGTCCTCTTTACGCACGCCATCACTAAGGGAGCCTCCCCGCCTTGTCGCGCGACCGCCTTGCTATCATGCCGCATTTTCGTATCATTACGCATGAGAAACGGATGACTCATGTTTATTCAGACGAAACATTTGTTGACAACGCATCAGGACGCGGACAGCGTCCTGATTGGCGGCAGGGATTTTGAGGAGTGCGCCGCGGAAAACTATTTTTGGCCGAACTGGAGCACGAAAAAAGGAGATGGCTATGTATAAAAAAATCAGATCAGGCGTTATGGCCGCCGTGTGCGGCGCGGTCGCGGCGACAGCTTTCGCGGACGACGCGGCGGCGGGGCCAATCAATATGGTGAGTCCGTCGGTCGTCAAAACGCCATCGGCCACGGAGCAAATCTACTATCGCCGATACTACCGTCGTGGATACGGCTACGGGCCGCGATACTATTACGGCCGCCCGGCTTACTATGGGTACGGGTATGGGTATGGCTATCCTGTCGCGCCCGTGCCCGTGCCCTTGCCTTTGCCGTTTTTTGGATGGTGAAGTTGCATTGGCGAGTATCGGGAACCGGGGATCGCGTGGCCCCGCCCCATCGTCAATAAATTGATACGGGAGGATCCCATCATCGAGGCGGTCTCGCG
>JBAWEN010000555.1:0-2189 GCA_049591215.1 Methylocystis sp.
ACGCAAGAACTGCAAAACATCCTCGGTTTTTTCGAGAGCATGCAGGGACAGGCGCAACCCTTCTGGCTCGCGCCGCCGGGGCTCTCCGCGTTGACGAACCAATTGATCGGAACTGGCGACGGCGCGACGACGGTGTTTCCAATGCAGCGCTCGACCGGGGCGTTCACTGAGCCGCTCGCGGGTGTATCGAGCTTGACGGCGGTGCGCGTGAGCGGCGCGGCGCTGACGCCTGGCGCGTGGAGTCTCTCGTCCGGCTACGAGCCCAGCCTCACGCTCGCCAGCGCGCCGGCGATGGGCGCGAGCGTCAACGTGGACGGCGCGGCCCTGTGGCTGTGCCGGTTCAAGGACGACGCGCTCGACTTCGAGCAATTTGCGTACAACTTGTTTCGCTTACAGAGCGTGAAGCTGGTGACGGTGAAACCGTGACGCCGCGATTTCCTTCTCCCACTTGTGGGAGAAGGTGTCATGCGGAGCATGACGGATGAGGGCCGCCGCGACTTGGTGGACTATTTTCCACGAACCCTCATCCGACCCTTGCGAAGCAAGGGCCACCTTCTCTCACTCGTGGGAGAAGGAAGAGCGCCGATGCAATGTGAGGCCGCATGACTCTTCCCATATTCCCCACTCTCACCGGCCAGACCTTCGCGACCAAGAGCCCGATCACCGCGACCAATGTCGCCGAGCATGACTCCGGGCGCACGATTCGCACGGCGCTGTATCAGGGGCTTTATGAATTCGAGGTCGGCTTCGAGGCGCTCGCCTCGGACGCCGCGTGCAACCCTGGCCTTGGCGCGCAATCCTTGCAGGCTGTGATGGGGCTATATCTGCAATGCGGCGGTTCGTACGGCGCGTTTCTCTATGTCGATCCGAACGACAACGCCGCGACCAACCAAACGATCGCGACCGGCGATGGCGCGACGACGCAATTTACATTCGTTCGCTCGATCGGCGCGGGGTCGAACTCCGACTTTTACGTCACCGGCGTGACGAGCGTCGCCGTCAACGGCGTCGCCGTGTCCAACTGGTCGCTGATCGCGCCGAACCTGCTTTCCTTCAGCGCCCCGCCGTTGAGCGGGGCGACGATCACGGCTTCCTTCGCCTACGCTTTCGTGTGCCGCTTTCTCGAAGACAGTCAGGATTTCGAGAACTTCATGCAAAATCTCTGGGCGGCGAACAGCGTCAAATTTCGGAGCGTTCGGCAATGAAGACGGCTTCCTCGACGCTGATCAATTTCCTGACCGCCGCGCGCGCCAGCCCCGACATTCAAATCGCCTTCGCGGATTGCTACACATTCGCGCTTACCGGCGGAGCGACGTTGACCTACACCAACGCCGACGTTCCCGTCGATTACGCGGGCAATCGGTTTCTCGCCAATGGCCCGCTGGTCTCCGGCCTAAAATATCGCGCCGCGACCGGGCTCAACGTCGACCGCCAGGAGATCACCATCGCCGCGAGGCCCGGCGATCTGACCAGCGGCGCGGCGTTTCTCGTCGCTTTGCGCGACGGCGCGTTCGATGGCGCGATGGTCCGGCGCGACCGCGTGTTCTTTTCCGATTTTCTGGGCGGGATGCTGGTCGATGGCGTGACGCTGTTCTACGGCCGCGTCTCGACGGTGGACGAAGTGGGCCGCACCAGGGCGAAGCTCACCGTCGCCAACGAGCTTGTGCTGCTCGACATCGACATGCCCCGCAACATCTTCGCGCCGACCTGTCTGCACACGCTGTTCGATCTCGGCTGCGGCCTGCCGGCGGGGGCTTTTTCAACCAACGGCGTCGTAGGCTCCGCGTCGACGACGAGCCTCGTCAATTTTTCCGGCGCGCTGGCGGCGCATCTGCAGGGCAAGATCGTGTTCAGCTCCGGCGCGAACGCCGGCGTGGTCGCGACGATCAAATATGTCGTGGCGGGAACGTCGCTGACGCTGATGTATCCGTTGCCGGAGCCGCCCGCGGCGGGCGATGCGATCACCGTCTATCAGGGCTGCGACCATACGATGGGCACGTGCGGGACGAAGTTCGACAACCTCGCGAACTTCCGCGCGTTTCCGTTCGTGCCGCCGCCGCAGATGGCGATGTGAGGCGCGTATTTCCTTCTCCCGTTTACGGGAGAAGGTGGCCCCGCGTAGCGGGGTCGGATGAGGGACGCCGTGACTTGGCTGACTCATTCCCATGGACCCTCATCCGACCCTTGCT
>JBAWEN010000556.1:0-5398 GCA_049591215.1 Methylocystis sp.
TCGGCGACGCGGCGCGCCAGCGACAGATCGCCGTCGAAGCGGCTTTTCAGCTCGACCACCAGCGGCACGCGGCCCGCGACCGTTTCGAGCAACCTAGAGAACGCCGGCAAGGTCTCCTGCGAGCCGCGGAGCGTCAGCCGCGTAAGTTCGGAGAGCGGCTTCGCGCCAAGCCGCCCGCGCGCGTCCGTCAGCCGGTCCAGCGCATCGTCGTGGAACACCACGGCCTCGCCATCGGCGCTAAGCTGCACGTCGCATTCGATGGCGTAATTTCCCGCGATCGCCGCCCGCGCCGCGGCGAGGGAGTTTTCGACGATTCCCCGCGCCGCGTCATGCAGGCCGCGATGGGCGATGGGCCGCGCGACGAGCCAGCCGAAATCGCCCGACTCGAAATCGCCCGACATGGCGCCGCGCTACTCCAAAATCTCGAAAATTCCCTCGACCTCGACGGCGGCGTCCAGCGGCAACTGCGCCACGCCGACCGCGAAGCGCGCATGCTTGCCGTTTTCTCCAAGCACCGCGGCGACGAGATCGGAGGCCCCGTTGACCACCTGCGGCAATTGCTGGAAATCCGGGGCGCTGTTGACATAGCCGCCGAGCCGCACCGCTCGCAGGCGCGCGAGATCGCCGACCGCGGCGTTGGCCTGCGCCAAAACGTTCAACGCCGCGACACGCGCCGCCGCCTGGCCCGCCTCCAGCGAGACGCCGGCGCCGAGCTTGCCCTTATGGGCGGGATCGACCACGCCGCCCGAAACCGGCAATTGGCCGGAGACGAACAACAGATTGCCCGCGCGTGAAAAAGCGACGTAATTGGCCACCGGCGCCGCCGCGGCGGGAAGCGCGAGACCAAGAGAATCAAGCCGCGCGAGCGGCGAATCGGGCGAAGCGTCGGTCATGGTAAAATCGCCTTCCCATACATTTGATTTGCGCCCATGGCCGCGAGACCCTAGATTCATCCACGCCGCGACGCAACGGCGCGCGTTCATCTTAAGCAAAAGGTCGCCAAGGCGAAGGGCCGCGACGGCGGCCAGCCGCTTTGAATCGAGGAGTCCCCCAAATTGATCGCACTGCCCCGCCGTTCTGCTTGCGCGGCTTTCGTTCTCGCGGCTTTTTCCTTCGCGGCCCCGCTCGCTTCGAGCGCCGCGCGCGCCGAGCCCGCGCCCGCTCTGGCGCCACACCGGGCCGTCTATGAATTGAAGCTGCTCGAGGCCTCCGGCACCAAGGCGCCCTCCCAGGCGCGCGGACGCATCGCCTTCGATTTCACAGGCTCCGCCTGCGAAGGCTATGTGCAGAACTTCCGCCAGATCACAGAGTTGCAGCCGGAGGAAGGGTCCACCCGCGTCTCGGACATGCGCTCGGCGACCTTCGAGGCCGGCGACGGCCACGACTACCGTTTCCAGATCACCACCAGGGTCGACGGCGGCGTCGAGGACATCAACGGCGACGCGCGCAAGGCCCAAAATCAGCAATTCTCGGTCGAGATGACGAAGCCCAAGCCCGCGCGGCTGGATCTTCCCGGGCCCGTGCTGTTCCCGACCGAGCATATCCGGCATATCCTCGCGAGCGCCCGCGCGCAGGAAACCGTTCTGGTGGCCCGCGTCTACGACGGCTCCGGCGACGGCTCCAAAATCTTCGAGACGACCTCGATCATCGGCAAGCCGATCGCGACGGAGGTGAAAGAAAAGCCGGCGCAAATCGACGCGCTCAAGAACATGCGCCGCTGGCCCGTGACGATTTCCTATTTCGAGGCGGGTAAGAAAGACGACGAGCCGGACTACGTCCTCTCGTTCGACCTCTTTGAGAACGGTATTTCGCGCGCGCTGAAACTGGATTACGGCGACTTCGTGCTTTCGGGCGAGATGACCGAGCTCAAGCTGCTGCCGGTGCAAAAGTGCGATAAGTGACGGGGGGCGGGCTATTTGATCGGCAGGCACACATCGGTTTGGTGTTCGTGCTCGGGCGTCTCGGGAACGAGCGTCAGGTAATGAAAATAGACCGGGAAATCCCTGGGCTCCGCGCCGCTTCCCGGCAGCCACTCTCTGTATAGAAAATAGACGCTCTCCCCGAGCCTCTCATGCGAACCGACATGGCGCAGCACGGCGAGGCGCCCGCCGGGGATTGTCTTTGTCGTCACGCCCCACGGGTTGTCCGGGACGGCTTCGGTCACGGAGCCGCAAATGTCGAAACGAAACTCCTCCGCCGGCGTCGTATCCGGGTTATTGTAAACAATTCCATAGGTTCGACTGCTGGCGATCGGCGACAGGCCCGTGGTCTTGCGCCAGTCGATGAAACGCCGCGCCGTGTCGTTCACCAGGGCCGGCGCGCCGAAGTGTTCAAGCGCGGCGACCAGCGTCGATTCGACCTGAGTGATTGTTACGTCCATTTTGCCGGTCCTTTCTCTCAAAGGAATGGGGAATTGATAGCGCGCGCTCCACGATCCCCAGGCGGGATTCTTCCTGAACCCGCTGGGCGTTTGGCCGAACGCGTTCTTGAAGGCGCGAGCGAAGGACTCCGGGGATTCGAATCCGGCGTCCAAGGCGATGTCGATAACCCGGTCTTCCGGATTGAAGGCCAGTCTGTTGGAAGCTCTCTTGAGCTTCATCAACTGGATATATCGTCCTATATTGACCCCGCAATATTCGTTGAACTGCCGATGAAAGTGAAATTTGGAAAAATTCGCGACATCGCCGAGACCCTCCACCGTTAGGTTTTCGTCGAGATGCTTATCTATATAATCCAATACGCGGTTAAAGCGCCGCGCATAGATGTGTTGTTTCGAGGCGAGGTCATGTTTCATCGAGGGCGAACTTGCCAGAAATCGCCTCGACCGTCCTGACGCAAATTGCGAAAATAACGCTCTCGCGGCGAATCCAGTTGCGCCCTCGCTTGCGCTCGCGCTCTAATCCACCCGCGCCGCCGATTCGGCGCAAGTGAACGTCGGGGCATTTGCGATGATCGTTTCGACCACCAATGAAATCGCGGGCTATCGGGTCGTCCAGCACCTTGGGCTGGTGCGCGGCATCACCGTGCGATCGCGCTCGGTCGTCGGCAATTTTTTCGGCGGGATACAGTCGATCTTCGGCGGCCGGCTCTCGGTTTACGCCCATTTGGCCGAGGTCTCGCGGCAGGAAGCGTTCGACCATATGTGCCAGCACGCGGCCGAGGGCGGCGCCAATGCGGTCCTCGCCATGCGCTACGACGCCACCGAAATCATGCCGGGCATCACGGAAGTGCTGGCCTATGGCGCGGCGGTCCTGGTGGAGCCCGCCTAAATGCCGCTCTGGCGCGCAAAATCCGGGGATTCTGGCGAAGTGGCGCGTGAAGGGACTTTAGAGCGTCGCGAAAATGTTTTAGAACAACTACAATGAAGCTCGTAACCACCACCGACGAACTCGCCGCCTTTTGCGAACGGCTCGCAAGGCACCCCTTCGTGACCGTCGACACCGAGTTCCTGAGGGAGACCACCTTCTGGCCCAAGGTCTGCGTGATCCAGCTAGCGTCGCCGGACGAGGCCAAGGCCATCGACACGCTCGCGGAAGGGCTTGATTTAACGCCCTTTCTCGATCTGATGGCCAATGAGGCCGTGGTCAAGGTGTTCCACGCCGCGCGGCAGGACGTGGAGATCGTCTGGCGCCTCGCGCGCATCATTCCCAAGCCCTTGTTCGACACGCAGGTCGCGGCGATGGTTTGCGGCTATGGCGAGCAGGTTTCCTATGTCGAGCTCGTCAAGGGAATCGCCCGGGTCAACCTGGACAAATCCTCGCGCTTCACCGACTGGTCGCGCCGCCCGCTGTCGGAGGCGCAGGTCAGCTACGCCATCGCCGATGTGACTTACTTGCGCGATATCTACGTGCATTTGCAGGCCCGGCTGGAGCGCTCGAAGCGGATCGAATGGCTGGTCGACGAGATGCAGACCCTGACCTCGCCCGCGACCTACGAGCAGCATCCCGACGACGCCTGGGAGCGTCTGCGCCACCGGGCCCGCAAGCCGCGCGATCTCGCGGTTTTGATGGAGGTCGCGGCCTGGCGCGAGACCGAGGCGCAGAGCCGCGACGTGCCGCGCTCGCGCGTGCTCAAGGACGATGTGCTGCTCGAAGTCGCCCAGGCCGCCCCGCGCAGCGCGGACGCGCTGGCCAATTTGCGCGCATTTCCGCGCGGAATGGAGCGCTCGCGCGCGGGCGCGGACATTGTAGCCGCGATCGAGCGCGGCCTCGCGCGCGACCCGGCCACCCTGCCCGCCGTCGAGCGGGACCGTCGCAACAACAATGGCGCGACCGTCGAACTGCTCAAGGTTTTGCTGCGGCAGGTCGCCGAGGAGACCGGCGTCGCCGCCAAGATGATCGCCACCGTCGACGACCTCGAGGCGATCGCCGCCGACGACGAGGCGGATGTCGCCGCGCTGCGCGGCTGGCGGCGCTTGATTTTCGGCGAAAAGGCGATCGAGCTGAAACGCGGCCGCCTTGCGCTCGCCGTCGAAAACGGCAAGGTCGTCACCTTCGACTGGCAAGAAGCGGAACCCGCCGCGACCGAGTGAAGCCGCGGCCGGCGGCGGTGGTGGGAATTTGAAATTTTGAGCTTCGCGCCGGGAGCGGGAATCGGCGGGAGTTTCGCGCATGGTTTTTGGACAAGCTAACCCATTGATATGAGTGACCGCGATGCTTGTTGCCGATCGATTGGTTTATGACTGCCGTGTGCGTGTCGCCCCATTGATTGGGAAAGGAACAGAATGTCGGTCGACACCACCTTGTGCATCACAGCCGGCGGTCGTCCCGATCTCCTCAATGAAACCCTAGCGTCATTGCTGCCGCACAACGGCTAGTTCTTCGACCACATCCTGATCACCAATGACCGAGGCGACGAAGCGACGAACGAAGTGGTGCGAAACTTGGCGCCCACCGCCACCCTGCTCAATCACGAGACGCCGATCGGTCAACATCCGTCGATTGATGAGATGTACGAGCGCGTCGTGACCGAGTTTATTTTCCACTGCGAGGATGACTGGTTCTTCGATCCAGTACCCTTCATCCCGACGATGCTGAGCGCGTTGATTGATCTACCAAATGTCAGCTCGGTAAGCGCGCGACAAACTTGTTCGCTCCGAGCCCACGATGGCCGGTCTAGGAAGTTTGGTCCAACGATCGCGGTCGAGGGCGGGTTCGCGCGCCGGTCGGGGAGCACTATTGGATCGGGCACAGTTTCAACCCCGCCATGCTCCGCGCGAGTCTTTGGCGAGAAGTCGGCCCGTTCGCCAAGTTCAAGACCGAGGAACAAGTCATACCATTTCCGGCTGATTAGTTCGCGTTGGCGATTTTTGGCCACCAGTGAAAGCCGGCGCGGCTCTTGATGACGTCGCGTTCGTTGGCGAGAGCACCGCATCTTTTGCCGATGATCTCGTCGAGTT
>JBAWEN010000557.1:0-3541 GCA_049591215.1 Methylocystis sp.
CGGACCCGCGGAAAGGCTCTGCGAATTCAAAATTTCGAGCACGGCTTCGAGATCGCTTTGCAGCAGATCGGGGTCGCTCAGCGGAAGAAATGTTGTTTTCATGCGCTTGCTCCTTTCGCCGCGATGATTAGCCCGGTGGCGACCGCGGGATCGCCGGTCACCCGAACACAATGGTCACGCCCGTCGAGCAGATAAAGATCGCAGTGCGCATAGCTGCGGAACGGGATTTCATCAGCCATGTCCGAAGCGTCACAGCGAGTGGCCGTGACGCCCGGCTTTAGTCCGCGCAAACTCGCGATCGTCGCGCCGTCCGCATGGCTCGTCGCGAGCAGCCGATCGATTTCCCGCAAGTGTTCGATCGTGATCGTCATTGTCAGTCGCCACCGCCGCTCAGTCGACGCGCTTCCACGGTGATGGGCAGCGTGGTTCCCACGATCATCTCGGGCAGTTGCAACACCCAACCGTTGGCCAAGGTGACCGATCCTCCCCAAAGATCCGGATTTTCCTGCGCGACGATCGGCTCCTCCAGGTCTTTCTTGGGCACATAGGCGGAGAGCACGCCCTCGGAACTTCTGCGGATCATGACTTTCAAAGCATGCCTCTTTGGCTGAGCGCCGCCGGGTGGCGGCGCGGGAAACACTTGTCAGGCCGGGACGATTTCGTCCTCGAGACAACCGACGACGACCTTTTCGGAAAACTCGACAAGATAGATGGTCGTCTCGCTTTCAACATGCGCGCCGACCTGCACCACCTCCCCGATGTCGCCTGCCTTTACGAGCAAACTCTCTGGCTCGGAATCCGGAAAGCTTCCATCGTTGAACAAATCGACCGCCGCGCGAACACGGCGACCCCAGTCAAACTTAGGCCGCGCGTCGTCGCTCATGCGAATTTCTCCTCCGATGTTTCGACTGGATCGAGTTCCTTGCTCTTCATGCCGACCCGGTTGCCCGTCGCGGGGAACTCGACGCCGTAAATATAGAACTGTTGCAGGAAGGTGCCGATGTTCACGACAAAGCCTTCGTCGCCCTTCTTGCAGAGAATGTCGCCAATGTCCTTTCCCGCGTATGTGCCGTCATTGCGAACGGTTTTGCGGGCGCGAACCTTTTCGCCGAAAGTGTAAATCGGCGGATCGTTGAGCTCGACGACGGCGCTGTCGCGACTGATATTCGTTCCCATGGTCAGTGCTCCGTTGAGATGACGTTCGAGATATCGATCGGCCCGTCCTGCGCCGCGGCGCCGTGGGGCCACAGACGTTCGCGCGCGATTTCGTTCACCATCGGGTCCTCGTCTTTCGCGAGCGGCGCGAGATAGGCTGGCGCCGCTCGACGCGCGACTTCGTATCGCACGCGCCAATCGGCGTCGCTGGCCAGGGCGGGAAGCGCGTCCGCTGGCATACGCTGCGCCGCCTCCGCGCGAATGCTCGCCTCCACGTCGTCGGCTAAAATGCGCAGCGCTGGCATTGGAATTCGACGCGCCACGGCGCGACGCACTTCGACGTCAAAATCGCGAACCATCAGAATGAGAAGATCGACCGATATCCGCCGCGCCACGACTTGCCGCACCGCGTAGTCCGCATCGGAAATCATGAGCCGAAGGTCCGGCGGATCGAGACGTTGCGCGACCCGAATTCGCACTTCGCGATGCGGGTCGTCGCGCAATTTCAGAAGGTAGCTTTTCGGCAAGCGGCGCGCGGCGCTCCAGCGCACGGCTTCTTCCGGATCGGAAAGCATGGGCGGCAACAAGAAGATGTCGGCGGCCTTGGCCGCGCAAGCGCGCACTTCGAAGTAGGGGTGGCGCAAATAAGATCCGGCGAGGTCGGGGTTCCAATCGAAGAACCGATCGATGCGGCGAGCGTAGCGATCAAACACGCAGGCGCGCAGTGGCTGACATTTTTTCGCCTCGCGAAGCGGAAGATGCGCGCAATCGCCGCAGTCCAGGGAAGCGCCGAGCCAGTCGATCGCCTCGTCGATTTCAGTCGACATCGTCGCGCTCCCGTTGTTCGAGAACCGCCAACAGGATCGCGGCGCCAACCTTGTCGGTGGGATCGAGTTCGAGCAGTTTCGCGACCGCCGCGCGGCCTTCCTCGATGTCGCCAAGGCGCATATTGAGATAGGCGTAGCCCTTCAGCACGAACATGAAGAAGCGCGCCATCGGAGCGTCAAAGGAGGCGAACGCCGCCTGTCCGGGACGAACGAGACGCCAGTCGAGCGGCAACGAATTGTCGATCGCCGCGCGGAGCAAGCAGGTCCGCGCGACGTCCAGCGCCTCGACCAATCGACCCTTGTAGAAGAAAAAGCGGTAGAGGCCGATCAGCACGGCGACGTGGTTTGGCGCGAGACGGCGGGCCTCGCGCAAATGCGCGAGCGCCGTCTCCGCTTGATCGTAGCTTAGACCCGCCTGATGGAGCAGGCTTTCAGCTTCGGGCGGGAGACCGCCCCCGAACACGGAAGCGCCGAGGACGTCCGTCATTTCGTCGATGGCCGCAAGTGTCATGACGGCGTCTCCCGAAGGCGAAGTCGTCCGGCTTTTAGGCCGTGACCGACTCGGACGCGGTTGCGTCGATAGTCGAGCAACCGCAATTTTGCTTTTTCGGATCGATGAAGACAAATCCGCTCGACGTGGCCGTTTCGGCGAAGTCGATCGTGACTCCGTCCAGCAACAGACGACTCTGCGCGGGCAGGAAAAGCTTCAGGTCGCCGTGTTCGAACAGTTTCTCGCCTTCGGCCGGCGCCGCCTGGACGCCGAACTCCGCCGACATGCCGGAGCAACCGCCCGGCGAAACCATCAGGCGAAACCCGTAACCCGGTTGGCCGTCGAACTTCAGCATGCGGCGAATGAATTTCTCCGCCGCCGGAGTGAAAGCGATATTCATGCCGCGCCTCCCGTGGGCTGGTAGCGCGGAAGCGACATGTCGATGATGCAGGTGTCATCGACCGGGCAAACCGCGACGCATTGCGCAACGTCGAAGTAACCGATGCATTCCGTGCATTTTTTCGGGTTGATGACGAATGTGCCGTTCTTTTCCGAAATCGCCACATTGGGGCATTCGGCCTCGCACGCCGAGCAAGACGTGCACTGGGAAGCAACTATCTTATACGTCATTTTTTGCTCCTCTATGGAGAAGGGTTGAGCGGAACGTTTACGCCGAGATGTAGGCGCCCTGCCGGATGTCAGCGTCGCCGCGCGCGACGTGAGCGATCTCGCCGCGCTTCACGCGATCGAGATATTCCTTGAAGTAGGTGATGGCGGATTGTTCGATGAACTCGAACGCGTACTGGTCGATCGGTTCGATGCCGGCCGCGGTCAGTTCGTCCTTCGGGCAATGGCCGATCTTGGCGACGAACACCGCCGCGCAATCGTTGATCGCCTTGATCACCGTTTCGAGACTGTCTTCCTCGCCGTAACCGCCTTGGCAATAGAGGTCGACGCGGCGGTGGCCGACGAATTTCGCTCCCTTGGAGCTGAGTTCATAGACCTGGAACTCCTTGGCGTGGCCAAAGTGTTCGTTGATGCGGCCTTGGCCCTTGGTGGCGACGGCGAC
>JBAWEN010000558.1:0-7575 GCA_049591215.1 Methylocystis sp.
GCACTGGCTTCACCAGCCAACCGTCGAATTGATGCAGCGCCGCTTCGCCGAAAGCGCGCCGTTCGAGTGGGGAGAACAACAGGAACACCCGACTCGCGCGCGCCGCGCGCGCCAAAGCCTCCGTCACGCTTTCGCCAAGGCCGCAATCGACGATTACGGCGTCGTAACCCGGCGATCGACCGCTCCATAGGCGCGCGAGCCCTTCCGCTTCGCCTTCGGCGATTTCGGCGGCGGCGCCGGCGTCTCGCAAATAAGTCGCCAGGAAAGGAGCCTCGAAGTGCGTTCTCGCGACGATGAGCGCCATTTGGCCCGCCAGCGGCCGGGGCTTTTCGCGCGCGCTCTCCTTTGTCTCGAATGGCGACCGCAAGGAGAACGCGAAAGTCGTTCCCCGCGCCGACGTCCCCGCGATTTCGAGTTTTCCGCCCATTTGCTCGACGAGTCGGCGCGAAATGGCGAGTCCGAGTCCGGTGCCGCCATGACGGCGGGTCGCCGAAGCGTCGCCTTGCTCGAATTCCTCGAAGATCGCCTCGCGCGCGGCGGCGGGAACACCAGGACCGGTGTCCTCGACCTCGAAGCGCAGAACCCCGGTGTCGGAGGGGCCGACGCGCACGCCGACACCGCCTTTTTCGGTGAAATTCACGGCGTTGCCCGCGAGGTTGATCAGCACCTGCCGCAACCGCGCGGCGTCGCCAACCACGCGCCGCGGCGACTCTCCGGCGATGAAACTGGCGATTTCAAGCGCCTTCCCCTGCGCGCGCGGCGCCAGCAGTTCGACCACGCTTTCGACCAACGGCGCCAGTTCGAAGGGCTCGGCGCGCAGTTCGAGCTTGCCGGCCTCGATCTTGGAAAAATCCAATATATCGTCGATGAGTTGCGCCAGCGAGCGCGCGCAACCGCCAATCGACTCAACATAGCTCGCCTGTTCCGCCTCGAGCCTCGTCATTCCTAGCAATTGCGCGAGACCCAGAATGCCGTTCAGCGGCGTGCGGATTTCATGGCTCACGGTCGCGAGGAAGCGCGATTTCGCGAGGCTCGCCGCCTCGGCCTTATCGCGGGCGGCGGCGGCGGCGCGCAGCTCCCAGATTTCGTCGCGCAACGCCTCGATCTCGGACTCCGACTCGGCGTGAATGCGCTTGCGCAATATGCACAGCGCCGCGCCAAGCCCCGCCGCGAAAACACCAAGCCCAAGCGCCACCAAGACAAAACGCAAAATCTCCGAGTCCATTTCGCAGTTCCCCGGCTGTCAGGCCGCGCGCCGCATGCCGGCGAGGCCGGAGCGATAGGAGAGAGCCTCCGCGAGGTGGCGGCGGGAGACGGACTCAGCGCCCTCCAGATCCGCGATCGTGCGCGCGAGCTTCAGCACGCGATGGAAGCCGCGCGCCGACAACGCGAAACGCTCCGAAGCCTCGCGAATCAGCGCGGTTCCGCTGGCGTCGAGATTGACCACGCCTTCAACGAGCTTGGCCGGCGCGCTCGCATTGGTCGTCCCCTCGGCGCGTCCCAGCGCCAAATAGCGGACGCGCTGCAATTCGCGCGCCGCCGCGACCCTCGCCGCGACCTCGCGCGACCCTTCGGTCGGCGGCGGCAGCACGAGATCGGCGGCGGTGAGCGCGGGCACTTCGATTTGTAAATCGAAACGGTCGAGCAAGGGGCCGGACAGCCGCGCCTGATATTGCGCGGCGCAACGCTCGTTGGGCTGGCGCTTGCAGGCGAAACCCGGGCTCAGCGCATAGCCGCAGCGGCACGGGTTCATCGCGGCGACCAGTTGGAAACGCGCGGGATAGATCGCGCGGTGATTGGCGCGAACGATCGCCACCTCGCCGGTCTCCAGCGGCTGGCGCAAGCCGTCGAGCGCCTGCGATTGAAACTCCGGCAGTTCATCGAGGAACAGCACGCCATTATGGGCGAGCGAAATTTCCCCTGGCCTCGCTTGCGTTCCGCCTCCGACCAGGGCGGGCATGGACGCCGAATGATGCGGCGCGCGGAACGGCCGCCGGTCCGTGAGTTCGCCGCCCGCAAGCTGCCCAGCAACCGAATGGATCATCGAAACTTCGAGCAATTCGCGGGGTGTCAGCGGTGGCAAGATCGACGGCAACCGCTCCGCCAACATCGATTTGCCGGCGCCGGGCGGCCCATTCATCAGGAGATTGTGGCCGCCCGCCGCGGCGATTTCCAGCGCTCGCTTGGCGCTCTCCTGCCCTTTCACATCGGCGAGATCAGGCAAGTCGCGCACGGCCGCCCGCACCGCCGGAACGGGCCGCGCCAAAACCTGCGTTCCCTTCAGGTGATTGACGAGCTGGATCAGGGAGGTTGGCGCGACCACCTCCATGTCCCCCGAGGCCCATGCGGCCTCAGGCCCGCAAGCGGCGGGACAAATCAATCCGTGTCCACGCATGTTGGCGGCGACCGCCGCCGGCAGCACCCCCGCGACGGCGGTGAGCGTTCCGTCGAGCGCCAATTCGCCGAGCACGGTGAAACCCTCCAACGCATCGGAAGGAATGGCGCCAATCGCCGCCATGATCCCGAGGGCGATCGGCAGGTCGTAATGACTGCCTTCCTTGGGCATGTCGGCGGGCGCGAGGTTGACCGTGATGCGCTTGGCCGGCAAGGCGAGCCCCGAGGCGTTGAGCGCGGCGCGCACCCGCTCGCGCGATTCGCCAACCGCCTTGTCGGCGAGGCCGACGAGGCCGAACACGACCGAGCCGCCGGAAAGATGTACTTGAACATCCACCGGCTTGGCGTCGATCCCCTCGAAGGCGACGGTTGCGACCCTGACGACCATGACCCGCTCCAGCAACCCCAACGTGAAAGCCTAACGCGAGCCTAACCCGAGCCGCTCGAGCCCGCAAGAACAATATGCGAACATACGTCCTGTTGGTGAGCCGCGTTTAGATCTGGCGCAGCGCCGCGGCGGCGGCGAAGGGGCACAGCGCCAGCGTGACGAGGCTGATCGCGCAGAGGATCGAGAATGGCGTCAAAAACGGAACCGTGCCGCCGGAGGCGGCGTTCGCGGCCGAAACGCCGAAAATCAGCACGGGAATGGCGAGCGGCAGAACGAGCAGCGCCATCAGCAGCCCGCCGCGCCGCAGCGTCACGGTCGCCGCCGCCCCTATCGCGCCGATAAGCGTCAGCGCCGGCGTGCCCGCGAGCAGGCTGGCGACGACGCCAAGCAGCGCCGCGCCGTCCTGTTGCAGCATCAGCCCGAACAAGGGTGAAGCGAGCGCCAGCGGCAGGCCGGCCGTGGTCCAATGGGCCGCGCATTTGGCGAGCACCGCGAGCTCCAGCGGCGTGTGCGAGAGGTGAAACTGATCGAGCGAGCCGTCCTCGGCGTCGGCCTGGAACAGCCGGTCGAGCCCGAGCAGGCTGGCGAGCAGCGCCGAAATCCACAGCATCGCCGGGCCGATGCGGGCGAGCAGATTGGGGTCGGGTCCGACCGCGAAGGGCGTGATCGTCACCAGCGTGAGAAAGAAGACCACGCCCATCGAGCCCGAGCCGCCGAGCCGCTGGGCGATGCGGATTTCCCGTAGATAGACGGTGAGGAAGGCGGATGTCATGACGCGGCGACCTTAGGCCTTTTTCCGAGCCGCAACTCCCGCGTCTCGTCGAAGCCGAGCGGCTCATGCGTGGCGGCGACGATCATGCCGCCGAGCGCGCAATGGTCGCGCATGGCTACGGCGAATTTTTCGCGCGACGCCGCGTCGAGGCCGGTCAGCGGCTCGTCGAGCAGCCACAGCGGACGGAAGGCGACCATCAGCCGCGCCAACGCGACGCGCCGCTTCTGCCCGGCGGAAAGGATCGCGACCGGCGCTCCCGCGACATGCGCGAGCCCGACGTTGGCCAGCGCCGCCGCGACCGAGAGATCGCGCGTCGGAGAATTTGACGCTGGGTCTTCGGCGGAGAGATAAGTCGCCCAAAAGGCAAGGTTTTCGGCCACCGTCAATTGGGCCTTTAGACCGTCGGCATGGGCGAGATAATGCGTTTGCGGCGCGACCTCTTCGTCTGCCGCCCCCTCCAGCGCGACAACTCCGTCGCCGCGCGGCAAAAGCCCCGCCAGCGCCCGCAGCAGCGTCGATTTGCCGGCGCCATTTGGGCCGGTGACTTTGAGCGTCTCGCCGCCAGCGAGCACGAAACCGAGATTTTCGATCACCCGGCGCTCGCCGCGTTCGACGCAAAGCCCTTCCACCCGCAGCCTGAGCGCGGAGTGAAGATCGACTTGGGGGCGGTGGGAGATGGTCATCTCCCCCGCCTTAAAGCCTCGCGGGCGAAAGCGCCAGAGAGGGCGCGCGCCAGCAGGGTCGCGGAACTTAGATCGAACCAAATCTTGCTCCATCCGGCCCACCGCGCGATCCTTGCGCTCATGAACGAAACGATTCTCCTGACCAACACCGAAGGCGATAGCGCCGAGATCGACAGTTTTGGCGCCGAGCTTATGGCCTGGCGCGCGAGCGGGGTCGATCTCGTCTGGGCCAAGGATCCAAAAGTCTGGGACCAGACCGCGCCTATCCTGTTTCCAGTGGTCGGCTGGACCCGCGACGGCACGACGCGCGTCGACGGCAAGACCTATCCGCTGTCCCTGCATGGCTTCGCCTGGAAGAAGCAATTCGCCGTCGCCGAGCAGCGCCACGACTTTCTGCGGCTGGAGCTTGCGGCCGACGAGGAAACGCGCGCGCTTTATCCCTTCGAGTTTCGTCTGGCGGTCGAGTTCCGGCTGCTACCCGGCGGTCTGGAAAACGCGCTGATCGTGACCAACAGCGGCGGGACGCCTCTGCCCTACGCCTGTGGGCTGCATCCGGCCATTCGCTGGCCGTTTGCCGGCTCCGCGGCGCCGCACGCCATTGTATTCGAAAGGCCCGAGCGGGCGGAGGTTCTGATCATCGCGCCCGGCGGTCTCATTTCGCGGCGGGCGCGCCCCGTCCCGCTCGATGGCCTTGTTCTTCCGTTGACGCCGGAATTGCTTGCCAATGATGCGCTGGTCTTTCTGAACGCTAACAGCAAAAGCCTCGCCTTCGACAATGGCGCGGGCGCGCGCCTTGTCGTGGAATTCGAGGATTTCCCGCATATCGCCTTCTGGTCGCTGCCGCCGGCGCCTTATCTTTGCATCGAGCCCTGGACCGGCCATGGCGACCCGGAGGATTTTTTCGGCGAACTGGCGGAAAAGCCCTCGATGCGGCTGCTGCCGCCGGGGGAGAGCGCCCGCCACTCCGCCACATTCCGCTTTGAAAGAACCGGCGAGAGCGCTTAAAGCGATAGGATCGGGAACGATGATTGCTTATTCACTCCAACCGCCGCCCCAGTTCGAGGATTCCGCATGACCATAGCCGCCAATGTGATCGACGCCATCGGCAAGACTCCGTTGATCGAATTGCGCGCGGCGTCGAAAGCGACGGGCTGCCGCATTCTCGGTAAGGCGGAATTCATGAATCCCGGCGGCTCGGTGAAGGACCGGGCCGCGCTCTATATCGTTCGCGACGCGATCGCGCGGGGAACGCTGGCGCCCGGTGGGGTGATCGTCGAGGGCACCGCGGGGAATACCGGCATTGGCCTCGCCCTGGTCGCCAATGCGCTCGGCTTTTCGACCGTCATCGTCATTCCGGAAACGCAGTCGCAAGAGAAGAAGGACACTTTGCGCCTCCAGGGCGCGCGCCTTGTCGAAGTGCCCGCCGTTCCCTACGCCAATCCCAATAATTACGTGAAGCTCTCGGGCCGCCTCGCCGACCGACTGGCTGGCGAGCGCGCGGAAGGCGCGATTTGGGCCAATCAATTCGACAATCTAGCCAACCGCGAAGCGCATATCGAGACGACCGGCCCCGAGATTTACGACGAACTCGCCGGCGACGTCGACGGCTTCATCTGCGCCTGTGGCACGGGCGGCACGCTCGCCGGCGTCGGACTGGCGCTCAAGGCGCGCAACCAGAGCATCAAGATCGGCCTCGCCGATCCGATGGGCGCGGCGCTCTATTCCTATTACACCAGCGGCGAACTGAAGGCGTCGGGAAGTTCGATCACCGAGGGGATCGGCCAGGGCCGCGTCACCGAGAATCTCGTGGGCGCGCCGGTGGATTTCGCCTGCCAGATCACCGACGAAGAGGCGCTGCCGATTGTTTTCGATCTCGCCCAGAACGAGGGGCTGCTGCTCGGCGGCTCGTCCGGCATAAATGTCGCCGGGGCCATTCGCCTCGCGCGCGAATTGGGTCCGGGTCACACCATCGTGACCGTGCTCGCCGACGGCGGCGGACGCTATGCGTCCAAACTGTTCAATCCGGCGTTCTTGCGCGAGCAGAAGCTGCCGACGCCGCCGTGGCTGGGGGAGAACGCGGCGATTGATCCGGGCTATGTTTGAGCCGCCGCCGCCTCGGCGCGCTCCACATCCTCGGGCCGGTTGACGTTGAAAAACGGATCGTATGGCTCGGTCGGCCAGTCCACCGCGACATGCTTAAATCGTTCGATGAAAGCAGCCACCCTGCGTAACTTCTCCTCCACCAGCGCGCGCCGCAGCTCGCCCCGCAAACTCACGGGCCATAGCGCGATGGCGTGATGATCGCGCTCGCCCGATCTCGCGACGGCGATGTCCGCGCCCACCGCCGCCCGCGCTTTTGAGAGCCGCGCGACGAGATCGCGCGGAATGAACGGCGTGTCGGCGGGAACGGTGACGATATCTAAGATGCCCGCGAAATTCGCGGCGACGTAATCCATCCCGGCCAGAACGCCAGCGAGCGGGCCAGCGAAGTCCGCGATATCGTCCGCGACGACCACCAGGCCAAACCCCGCGAAACGCGTGGGATCGCCATTGGCGTTGAGCGCGAGACCAACGCATTGGTCGCCAAGCCGTCGCGCGAGACGCGTCAAAATTGGCTCGCCGCCAACGGCGATCAAAGCCTTGTCGACGCCGCCGAGCCGTCGCGCCTGTCCGCCGGCAAGAATGATTCCATACGCTTCACGCATCGACCTATCCCCGCTCGCGGCGAATTCGATGTAACATCGCCGTCGCGTTTAGCGAAGACCAGATCGAGAGGCCATATTCGCCGATCACGCAGGTGCGCCGCCGCGGCGCGAACGAGGAGAAGTTCATCCATGCCGACACGCCGCACGCTGCTCGCCGCCGCGTTGTTTTCCGCCGCGGGCCTGCCCGCCTTCGCCGCCGAGTTCGCGCCTTTCACGCAGCAGGGCTTCGCCGCGGCGCAGGCCTCGGGCGCTTCGATCCTTGTCGACATATTCGCTCCCTGGTGTCCGACCTGCAAGGCGCAGGAGCCCATTCTCGAAAAACTCGAAAGCGCGCCCAAATTCGGCGCGCTAAAAGTCTTCCGCGTGGATTTCGACAGTCAGAAGGGCGTCGTGCGCCAGTTCAAGGCGACGACGCAAAGCACATTGATCGTTTTCAAGGGCGCGACCGAGACGGGCCGTTCGGTCGGCGACACCGACGCCGGGTCAATCGCCGCGCTGCTCGATAAAGCCTTGTGAGGCGCGAAAGATGAGCCTCGGCGCCATTGGACTTGCATTTCTGGCGGGGATTTTGTCGATCCTCTCGCCTTGCGTATTGCCCTTGTTGCCGCTGGTTCTCGGCGCGGCGGCCTCCCA
>JBAWEN010000559.1:0-4836 GCA_049591215.1 Methylocystis sp.
CGCCGCGCCGCCCAGCGCGATATGCGTCGCGGCGCGGCCCTCGCCGCCGAACCAGCGGCCGGCGAGCAGAAAAAACACAACCTCGGTGATGAGCCCCGCCGACCAGGCCAGCGAGACGAAGGTCTCGTCATGGCCGCTCGCCTTCCAGTGCAGCGCGCCAAAGGCGAACACCATCGCGTGGCTGGCCTGGATCAGCGCCGCCGCCGCGATCGTCAGCGCCACCAGTCCCGGCCGGGCGATCTCGCCAATCGAGGCGCGCGCCTTGTCGACGGCGCCCACGCCGACGCCGCGCAATGCGACGAAAGCGCAAGCGGCGGCTGCGAGAGAGACGCCGCACAGCAGCCAGGCCAGCGCCGCGTTCGGCAGCGCCCGCGCCACGGGTCCGCTCGCCAGCAGGAAGAACAGAATCGAGACCGAGCCCCAGCCGCGCACGAAGGAATAATGCAGCAGCGGGCGGTTCAGGGCCCGCCGCCGCGCCGCCGCGCCGAGAATGATGCCGTCGGCCAATACGTTGATCGGTCCCTGCGCCAGCGCCACAAGGGCGACCGTCGCCAGAATGGCCGCGAAGCCCGTTGCGAGACCCGTCAAACCATAGGCGAGGCCAGCGCAAAGCGCGAAGCCGACCAGAAATTCTCCGTGGCGTCCCTCGCGGTCGGCGCGGCGCGAGGCGAGCAGCATGGTCAGAATGCGCAGCAGCGGCGGCGCCGACAAAACCGCCGCGATCTCGTCCGCGCCGAGGCCGCGCGAATGCAGCCACAGCGGAAAGAACGGCAATTGGACGCCGACGATGGCGTAAATCGAGGCCGTTAGCGCCGACAGCCGCCATTCCTCGCGCCGGTCCTCGGCGCGCGCTGTCACGACGGACGAAGTCAGGCTCACTCCATAGCCGCCGCTTTCAGGATGCAGACCATCGTCGCCTGCGCGGGCGTCTTGCCCGAATTGCGGATCACATGCGGGCGGTCGCAGCGGTAGCGTAATGTCTCGCCGGCCTTCACCGTCTCCACGACGCCCGCGACCTCGACGCAAAGTTCGCCCTCGCGCAGCGACAGGCTTTCGACCGAGCCGCGCTGATGCGCCTCCGACTCCAGCACGCCGCCGGGCTCGGCGTAAAACTCATAGGCTTGCAGCCATTCGACGGTCTTGATCCAGCCGATGATGGCGAGCCGGCATTTGCCGTCGTCAGAGACCAGCATCGGCGTGTCGGCGCGCGCGGTCTTTTCGAGAAAGGGCGCGTCCTGCGCGCTTTGCAGCAGGCCCTCGATCGACGCGTCGAGCGCATGCGCCAGCCGCCAGATCGTCGCCAGCGTCGGATTGGTCTCGTTGCGCTCGATCTGGCTGATGATCGACTTGGCGACGCCCGATCGCAGCGACAGTTCCGACAGCGACAGATTGTAAGACTTGCGCAGACGCTGCACGGTCGCGCCAAGCTGACCCGACAGCGCGAGCGCGCCGGCTTCGAGAATCTTCTGCTTGTCGCGACCCTCGACGCCCATGGCGTTCGCCTCTCCAGTCCCGCGAGGGTCGGAGTAATAGCCGATTTTGTTTGAAATATCGAACGAGAAAGCGACAAGCCGGCGCCAGCCGTGAACAAAACGAGGATTCGCCCCGCGCGGGGACTGTCATGATCCCGCAATGCGAATCTGGTGATTAGTCCTAGCGGCTTGGATCGCCGGCGCGAAACGCGCCCGCACGGACACGGATTTCACAATGGATGACCCCGCGGCCACCAAATATCGCACTCTCTTCCTCTCCGATCTGCATCTTGGCTCGCGCGGCATGCAGGCCGACTTTCTGCTGGATTTCCTGCGCCATAACGAAGCCGACACGGTTTACCTCGTCGGCGACATCGTTGACGGCTGGCGCCTGAAGAGCGGCTGGTATTGGCCGCAATCCCACAATGACGTCGTGCAAAAGCTGCTGCGCAAGGCGCGCAAGGGCGCCCGCGTGGTCTATGTGCCCGGCAATCACGACGAATTCGCGCGCGACTACGTCGGCCATGAATTCGGCGGCGTCGAGGTGGTCGAAAGCGCCGTGCACGAGACCGCCGACGGCAAGAAAATGCTGATCATCCACGGCGATCAGTTCGACATCGTGGTGCGCAACGCGCGCTGGCTCGCCTTTCTCGGCGACTGGGCCTACGACTGGGCGTTGTGGATCAACACGCAATTCAACCGTCTCCGCCGCGTTTTCGGCTTCGGTTATTGGTCCTTCTCCGCCTGGGCGAAGCTCAAAGTAAAGGACGCCGTGAATTTCATCGGCGATTTCGAACAGACCTTAGCGGCCGAGGCCGCCAAGCGCGGCGTCGACGGCGTGATCTGCGGCCATATCCACCACGCGACGATCAAGACCATCGACGGCATGCTCTATGTCAACATCGGCGATTTCGTCGAAAGCTGCACGGCGATCGCGGAACACGCGGACGGCAGATTCGAAATCCTGCATTGGCGAAGCACGACCGAAGAGCGCGCGCCCGCGAAGGCCGAGCCGTCGCGATCAACCGAAAGAGCCGCCGCCTGATGCGTATTTTGATTGCGACGGACGCGTGGCGTCCGCAAGTGAATGGCGTCGTGCGTTCGTTGGAGTCGATGGCCCGGGCGGCCGGCGCCATGGGCGCGCAATTCGATTTCGTGACGCCGCGCGACTTCAATTGCATGCCGATGCCGACCTACCCCGAGATTGATCTCGCCTTCGCGACGCCGCGCGCCGTGCGGCGCCGTCTCGACGCGAGTTGCGATCATGTGCACATAGCGACGGAAGGCCCGGTGGGCCTCGCGGCGCGCGCCTGCTGCCTGCGCGATCGCCGTTGCTTCACCACGAGCTACCACACGCGCTTCCCGGAATATATTCACGCGCGGGCAGGCGTGCCGTTGATAGCGACATACGCCATGCTGCGCTGGTTTCACAACGCCGGCGGCGGCACGATGGTGTCGACGCAAAGTCTGTCGCGCGAACTGCTCGCGCGCGGCTTCAAGCGGACGTTGCGATGGTCGCGCGGCGTCGATCACACGACCTTCAACCCAGCCGCCGCGATCCCGCTCGACTTTCCGCGGCCGATCTTTCTTTACGCGGGCCGGCTCGCGATCGAGAAAAACCTCGACGCCTTCTTGTCGCTCGATTTGCCGGGAACGAAGCTCGTCGCCGGCGACGGCCCGGCGCGTCGTGGTCTCGAGGCGCGATATCCGGACGCGCGCTTTCTCGGCGTCAAGACGGCGGCGGAACTCGCGACTCTTTACGCCAGTTGCGACGCGTTCGTATTTCCGAGCCGCACCGACACTTTCGGCATGGTGTTGCTGGAGGCGATGGCCTGCGGCGCGCCGGTCGCCGCCTTTCCGACGCCGGGACCGCTCGATGTCGTGGGCGCCAGCGGCGCCGGCGTGCTCGACGAGGATTTGCGCGCGGCGGCCCTGAAGGCGCTGACGATCGACCGCGGGATCGCCCGCGCTCATGCGTTGACCTTCACCTGGGAAAACAGCGCCCGGCAGTTTCTGGACAACATCAACGTGGCGCGCGGCGCCCCGCTGCTTGGGGAAAAGCCCTCACCCGGAGAACAGAACGCGGCCGGGTTGAGGAAAATGGGACTGCCGATATAGAGCGACGCGCCAAGGGCTATTTGGAGGGGCCGCGCGCCAGCGCGGCGGCCCCGCCAAGAATCTTCAATCTTCGATTTCCAAACCGCCAGATGTCATAACCGTTTCAGCATGTTATAGCCGACCAAGCCGCCAAGAAGCACCCCGATAAGGGCTCCCGCTCCCCCCGCGACAGCCGCGCCCGCGACCCCGGTGAGAACAGCGCCGGCGCCAGTAAAAATGTAACGATTTTTCGCAAGGTTGGGATTTTCGTCCTTGCCAATGTTGGGATCGCCGTCCTTGCCAAGGTTGGGATTTTCGTCATTGCTTGTGTTTGTCATGACTCCTCCATTCCCGATCGCTTGATCGCACCTCCGAATTTCGCCGCGCCTTCGTCAAATAGCCCCCTTGCGGACGTAATCAACACAGGCGCGACCGCGGGTCAAAGACTCCTTCAATTGGCCCGAAACATGCTTTCGTTCCCGCAAACAGCTTTTGTTCAAAAGGGAACACGCAATGTCCGACGCAAGCGAGACGCCCAAGGGTTATTTCGTCGATTGGGATGGAAAACTGCGCCCGATCGACCAGCCCGGCAAGGGCTTGCGCTGCGAGGTGGATTACAAAGCGAAATATGTGATGGTCTTCAACAAATACGGTGGGCTCGATCACGAATCCACGTGGTATCCGACCGAGGCGGCCGTCGAAAAAGCGGGGATCAAGGTGGTCCACGCGGACATCGGCGAGTCGATGCGGATTTCGTCGATCGACTGATTTTCGCGCCAAGGCCCGATGCCGCGCGCGGCGGGAGGGTCGCTCAGCGCAATCCGTGTTTTGGACGAAACGCCCAATACAGCAGGGCGACGAAAGAAATGACGACGCCAAACCAAAGGACCACCTGCGCGATCTGCTCGTCGTTCATGCCTCGACTATAAAGGGCGAGGCCCAATCCGACGATAACGAACCACAACGGCGCCTGACTGGGCTCGGGCGCCTTTGTCGGCCTTCGTTGATTGGCGCCTTCGGACATGGCCGTTTCCCCTTCGCGTTTCGCGATTCGCCGCGGCTGGCGAACGCTGATTAACTGGCGCGACCGCTCGCCAAATCCATCATTTTGATGTTGCCGGCGCGGTATCCGGCCCAATGATACCATTTCCGGCTGATTAGTTCGCGTTGGCGATTTTTGGCCACCAGTGAAAGCCGGCGCGGCTCTTGATGACGTCGCGTTCGTTGGCGAGAGCACCGCATCTTTTGCCGATGATCTCGTCGAGTT
>JBAWEN010000560.1:0-1981 GCA_049591215.1 Methylocystis sp.
GTGCAGGAGGCGTTGGAGACGACGAGATGCTCCTTCGTGATCTTGTGGTGATTGACGCCATAGACGACCGTGATGTCGGCGCCTTCGCCGGGGGCCGAGACGAGCACGCGCTTGGCGCCGGCGGCGAGCAATTGCGCGGCCTTCTCGCGCGCGGTGAAGAGGCCGGTGCATTCCAGCGCGATGTCGACGTTCAGCTCTTTATAGGGCAGTTCGGCGGGGTTCTTGATCGCCGTGACCTTGATCGGCCCGCGCCCCGCGTCGATCGTGTCGCCCGCGACCGTCACCTTGTGGGGGAAGCGGCCATGCACCGAGTCGTAGCGCAGCAGATGGGCGTTGGTCTCGATGGGGCAGAGATCGTTGATCGCCACGACCTCGAGGTCGGTCCTGCCGGACTCGACGATATAGCGCAGCACGTTGCGCCCGATGCGTCCGAATCCGTTGATCGCCACTCTCAAAGCCATGGGAGTCTCCGTTGAAAAGGGCCGCGGCGAGGGCTCGCGCGGCTCGATTTCCGACGTCGCGGCCGTCTCCGGCGTCGTCGGCGCCACGGTTTTGATAACATCTGGAGCACGCTGTCAACGCGGCGGAAGCGCCCGCGAGCCGGCGAGTTGGCCAGCGCGCGCGTTGGGAACGGACCGATTCGTGCTACTTAACGGCGGGAGCCGAATCGCCATTGGGCGAATCCGGCACCGCGGCCCGTCGCCGCCTCGTCGTCACATCAAGGTTTCTCGCCGCCGATGTCGTCAGCTCCGATTCCCGACGCCGCCATCCTCCCGCCCCGGCTGGACGCCGCCCTCGCGCGCTTCGAGCGGGGGCTCGACGCGCTTGAGACCGCCGTCGCGCGGCGGTTGGAGAACGAAATGTCGCTCGCCGACCTCGAGGAAGAACTCGCCGTTATGCAGGACGACCGCGGCCGGCTGGCGCTCGATCTCGATGCGGCCCTCGCGCGCGCCGCGACGGTGGAGAAAACCCGCGACGAAGTTTTGCGCCGGGTCGAACGGGCCAGCGCCAGCGTCGCTTCCGTGCTCGGCGTCGCGCCGCCGCGCGACGAATAGGGCTGGGCTTATGGCGGTCGCAATCGTCACCATCGCCGGCCGCTCCTACCGCCTTGGCTGCGACGAGGGCCAGGAGAAGCGGCTCGAGGAGCTGGCGGCCTCCGTCGACGGCAAAATCGCGGCGATGCGCAGCAGTGTCGGCGAGATCGGCGACCAGCGCTTGGTCGTGATGGCGGCGATCGAGATCGCCGACGAGGCCGCCGACGCGCGGGCGAAAATCGAGACGCTGGAGGCGGAGGTCGCCTCGCTGCGGGAAAAGATCGACGCCGGCCAGCGCCGCGACGCGGCGATCGAGACGCGGCTCGCAAAAAGCTTCGACGCCGCCGCGACAAGGCTGGAACGGCTGGCCCAGCAACTGGCGGGCGATATTGGGGAGTCGGACAGCCTGCTGTAACGCGGAGGCCGTCCGCTGGGATTGTCGGTCAGGACGCGCGAAACAGGCGCGGAGATCTCGCCGCTTGTCCCCCTCTCCCCGTTTACGGGAGAGGGATTCGCGCTCACGCCGCGAAGAAGAAGAATTTTGGCGGCGGCACGACTTCGCCAGCGAGCTTCGCGAAGCGGTTGAAACGCTCGGTGGCGAAACGCGACTGCAACTCGACGACTTCGGTCAGGCTCTTCGCCTTGCCGAGCGCCGAAGCGAAGCCCATCATCGCTTGAGCGTTCTCGCTCCAAAGCTCCACGCTCTTGAAGGCCCAGGCGGCGGCCTCCGGCGTCGCGACTGGCGTCGAGGCCGAGATCGCAAATCCCGCCACGCTCTCTTGCGCCGCGACGACCGGAGTTGCTTCCAGCTCCACGACCTCCACGAAGACCGGCGCTTCCGGCGCTCGGGGCGCGAGCGCGGCGGCGATAACCGCTTCGTCGACCGCGGCGCTCTCGATCGGGACCTGCTCGGCGGGCGCGGCGGCGACGGGCTCGCTCTTCACGGA
>JBAWEN010000561.1:0-2540 GCA_049591215.1 Methylocystis sp.
GGGATGCGCAGCGCGACGCTGGCGAGATCGGCGCGCGCCAGTTCGCAGACGGAGCCCTCGGGCGCGACGGGCGCGACGAGCGTCAGCGGCCCCGGCCAAAAGGCCTCCGCGAGCCTAAGCGCCGGCGCGTCCAGCCGCGCCTCGCGCCGCGCCGCCGAAACATCGGCGACATGGGCGATGAGCGGATTGAAGCTAGGGCGACCCTTGGCGGCGTAAATTTTAGCGACCGCGCGCGGCGAGGCGGCGTCGGCGCCAAGCCCGTAGACGGTCTCGGTCGGAAAGGCGACGAGTCCGCCGGCCCGCAAGCTCTCGACCGCCCGCGCCAGTGAAGCGTCGTCGACGCCAAGCAGCGGCGTTGCTTGCGATTCGCTCATTTGCACTCGCGGCCATAGGGCGGCGGCGGAATGGCGATATGCGCCTCGCGCAACGCCTTGGACCAGCGTTGGCGCAAATCGCGGAAATAGTCGTCGCTGGCGTCGATGCGCGTCGCCACCTCGGATTTCAGCGCGTCCCGCCGCAGCAGCGCGATGTCTATCGGCAGACCGACCGAAAGGTTGGAGCGGATCGTCGAATCCATCGAGATGAGGCCGATTTTCAGCGCGTCGTAGATGTCGGTCTCATAGGTGATGGCGCGGTCGAGGATCGGCTTGCCGTATTTACGCTCGCCGATCTGCAGATAGGGCGTGTCCGGCGTGCATTCGATGGCGTTGCCGGCGGTGTAGATCATGAACAGGCGCGGCGGGGCGTCGCCGATCTGGCCGCCAAACAACATCGCCACGTCGAAGCTGACGCTCGTCTCCCCGACGTCGCCGACCATGGCGAGCGAGCGCCGGACCGCGCGCCCGACGAGATGGGCCGCCTGAAACATCGTTTGCGCGTCCTCCAGACGCTCGGCGCGGCCGGCGGCCGGGTCTTCGAGCCCCTCCACCAGCAGGTTGACCGCCCCCTGCGAGACCGAAAGATTGCCCGAGGACGCCAGCATCATCACATGCTGGCCCGCTTTTTCGAACAATTGCAGCTTGCGGAACGTCGAAATATTGTCGAGCCCCGCGTTGGTGCGGGTGTCGGCGATCATGACGAGCCCGTCCCGCACCAGAATGCCGCAACAATAAGTCATCGCTACCCCCATTTCGCGCGGCCGTTGGCCCGCGCTGGCGAATCGTTTACAGGGGTTGGGCCGGTCCCCACAAGACGCGAACGCGTCTTTGTCGCGGCGGCTGTTGCGGCGCGTGGCGTTTGCGGTGTAGGAAAACGGCTTCCCTGTCCGCGATCGCGGCGGCTGGGCCGGTAGCTCAATGGTTAGAGCCGACCGCTCATAACGGTCTGGTTGGGGGTTCGAGTCCCTCCCGGCCTACCAGGGGATAAGCCTGATTATAAAACGGCGCTAGCACGGTGGAAAACACCGATTGCATCACTTCCGCCCGATCTCATGGGCGGCCCGGTCCTGATAGCCCGGCGCCCAATTCCGGCGATTGTGGGTCGGTTTCGCATTCCCGCGGACCTTGCGGAATAGCTGCCCGCCGTGGCGACCTTTTGCAATCGCCTGCTAGCGCACTTTCACGGTGAGGTCCGTGCCATCGTTGCTTGTCTCGCCGCTGAGCGGCTGGTCGGTAATGATCAGCGAGCCCCCGGTCCACAGGCGCTCCGCTATGCGGTCGCGGACGTCCTGGGCGACTTCGACGCGCTCAAGCGCTTCGGCGGGGGTCGAGGTCGACCGGCGCGGAGTTGGAGGCATGGCGGCTTGTTCGTCGACCCAGGCCTTGTTCTTCGCACGCTCGCCCTGCTCTGGCATCGACACCACCGACCACTTGAGCGTGGCCCCATCGTCGTTCGCCGCCGTCGCGATATAAAGGTGCGAACCCAGTGGCGTCTCAGGATCGCGCACGCTGACCGGCGCATCGAAAACGGGCGCCAGCCCCTGGCGCACGTATATCCGCCGGTCCTTCTTGCTGATCAGCACGGACACCGGCGTCGCGCGCCGCAGCGCTTCCTTCTTGTCATTCGCGGCGGCGCCAGAAGCCGCTGTCGCTTCGTTCAAGCGTCGAACCGCGTCCGCCAATTCCGCGTCCTTGGCCGCCGACGCCGTTTTCGCGATTTCGAGCCTCGTCACGGTATCGGCGAGCGCCGCGTCGGCGTTCTTCTTGGCTGCCGCCGCGGAGTCCTGTGCGACCGCGGCCTTTGCATAGGCCTCGGCGAGGTGGTCAGCCCTAGCCTTTCCGGAGGCATTGCCGTCGGCCGCTTTGAGTTCCTCCGCCGTCAGGACGGATTCCTGTTGCTTGGCGCCGGCGGCGGCGGCCGTCGCCGCTTCCCATGTCTTGGCCGCGGCGTCGGCTTTCGAGTGAGCAGAAGCGTGGTCTGCTTCGGCCGCTTTGAGCTCCGCCGCCGCGCGGGCGGCTTCTTGCCGCTTGCCGCCAAGGACCATGAGCGTCTCTTTTACAGTCTTGACGGCCGCCGCGGTTTCAGCCGCGGCCTTGACCTTGAGATGCTCGGCGTATTGGCGCGGATTCACTAACGCCGGCTCGGCGGCGCCGGTCGCCGCC
>JBAWEN010000562.1:0-7050 GCA_049591215.1 Methylocystis sp.
CCCACGCGACTGGTCGCCCCAAGCCTTTTCGGTTGATTGGTCCCGACCACCGCCTGGTGGGAATCGAATTGCGGGCAGGCGCCACGGCGACCGTCGGCTTATTCGATACGGGAGCGGAGATTTGCGCCGTCGATCAACAGTTCGTCGATAAGCATAAGAACTTGTTCACGCAAGTTAGGGGTAAAGGCAAAGCCAGCGAAGCCGGCGGAAAACGGTTTTCGCATAAAATGTACATGATCAAGGCGCTTGATCTTGGGGAAGGCCTGGTTTCGCGCAACGTCTATGCAATCGCCTATGATTTTGGTGTTTTGCGAGAGGCGCTCGGTCGCCAGACGCCTTTCATACTCGGCTATAATTTTGTGAGCGCGCTAAATTGGGAATTGGATTTTACATCTCCCGCTTCTCCGACATGGGACGCGAGGGCGAGGTAGAGGCTGAACGTCGCGGATAGGCTCACAGCCGGCGTCTTTGCTCTCGGACAATGGCTTGATCCAACGCTTGCAGGAACCGGGACCGGTTGGCCGAGGAAAACGGCGGTGGGCCGCCAGTGATTTCGCCTGTCGAACGGATATGCTCCATGAGCGAGCGCTGCGCGAGAGCCAGGCCGATCGAGTCCTCTGTAAAGGCGCGGCCATAAGGCGCGATGGCGTGGGCGTCCTTCGCCAATATGCGCGCGGCCAAAGGAATATCGTTGGTGACGACCACGTCTCCGGCAACGACCCGTTCCGCGATCCAATCGTCGGCGATATCGGCCCCCGCTCCAACGATCATCCTTGAGATCAGCGGTGATTGCGGGATTTGCATAAAGCTGTTGGATACAACAACGGTATGCAACCGGTAGCGAGCGGCGACTTTGTAAGTTTCCTCCTTTACCGGGCAAGCGTCAGCGTCGACGTAGATTTTGATCGTCATGACCTCGCTCGTATCTCCGGTCTCTCTCCTGCCTACGGAACTCTCGCGGTTCCGAGCGCGCCGGTCGCCACGAACTCTTGATACGCCCGCGGCAATAACCGCGCGAGGATCGCGCTCCACGCTCGCTGCCCGCTCGTGTCGGTGATCAGATCCTGGCGGATCTCGATCTCGACGTGAAGCAGGCCGCGTCGCTCGCCATGCACTGGAACGCTGTAGTCCGACGCATCGGACACGCTGTAGGGTTCGTTGTCGCCGATGATGAGCCCTTCTTCGCGTGTCAGCAACGCCATCAGAATGTCGGCGAAACGACGATCGCGGTTGTAGAGTAGGCCAGCGTGCCACGGCCGCGCCACGCCCATGAAAGCCGGCGTAAAGCTGTGCATCGCGATCAGCACGGCCGGCCGGTCGTCTTGCCGTCTCCGGTCGAGTTCGGTTTCTATCCTGTCGTGGTAGGGCCGGAAAATTTCGCGAACGCGCGCGCGCTTTTGATTTTCGCTTAGGCCGACGTTCCCCGGGATTGGGGTGAACTCACTGATTTCCGCAATCGACGTCTCCGACCCCGGCGCGCGGTTACAGTCGATGACGAGGCGCGAATAGTTCTGCCGAACCAGGGTGGCGTCGAGTTCGTCCGCCAGGAATTCAGAAACCGCGGCGACGCCGATGTCCCAGGCGATGTGGCGCTCCAATTCGGCCTCCGCGACGCCAAGCCGCCCGAGCGCGCGCGGGATCGCATTGCCCGCGTGATCGACCACGATCAGGAACGGCGACTGGCCATCCTTGTTGCGCACGGTGATCGCCGGCGGCTCACCGGGGGCCAACAGGCGGTCGGTCGTCTCGTTCATCAGCGGCGCGCCCCGATGGCGGCGTCACGATTGCACTTCATCTGTCCAAACCTTGAAGTTCTTCAGGATGTTTGGTCCGAATGTGGTGCTGAGCGGCACATCCGTGGCGTCGCGCCCGCGCCCGATCAGCACCCGTCCGATGCGTGGAACGTTGTTGCGCGCGTCGAAGATATGCCAGCGCCCGCCGAGAAAAACCTCGAACCAGGCCGCGAAATCGCCCGGCGCGTAGGGCGGCGGCATGCCGATGTCTCCGAGATAGCCGGTGCAATAACGCGCGGGGATGTTCATGCAGCGGCAGAAAGTGATGGCGAGATGCGTGTAGTCGCGGCAGACGCCCCGTCGCTCCTGGAACGCCTCCATGGCGGTTCTCGTCGACCGCGCATGCTCATACCCGAAGGTTATGTGATTGTGGACGAAATCACAGATCGCCTGTACGCGCCCCCAGCCGGTCGGCGCCTTATCGAACAGGCCCCACGCGATCTCGGTCATCCGATCCGTGTCGCAGTAGCGGCTTCCCAGAAGGAACACCAGGGTCTCGTCGGGAAGATCCTGCACGGGGTGTTGCCATGCATTGGGTTCGATCGGATCGGGCAAGCCGCTGTCGTTAAGCACCGCATCCGTCGAAATGCGAATCTCGCCGGCGGGCGCCACGATGCGGCTGCACAAATTCCCGAACTCGTCCCGATAGGGCCTGATCGGGACCGAGGGGCTGGTGGTGATATGGTCGGGAGTGACGATATCCGCCACGCGGCTAAAGTGAGTGTTCAACGTCAGCAGCATCGGCGTCGGCTGCGGGCATTCATAGATCAGTTCATAACCGACACGAATGCGCATGATTAGCCCTGGTTGCGGCGCATCAATCACGAAGCGCTCTTGATCCGCGGGCATGACGGTCACCGCGCGGTTTTTCGACGATAGCCGCCAATGTATGGTTGCTTCAACCTCTTTTTGCGTTTGCGAAGCCTTCACGACGATCGCGCGAAATGCGCCGCCGCGCGATCGGTAATTTCTGACGAATGCTGATTTTCCTCGGTAATCATGTCAAATGGCTTCGCATGATCCAATGCCGCAACCCCATGCAAGAATCGTTCTCCACGACTCGGGGCCGATCGCGGAGGGCGTCTTCGTGCTGGCGGCGCTCGGCTTCACCCATGTGCAAAAGCAATTTTTCCCGCTGTCGGAACGGCCGGAACTATTCTTCCAGTTGCGCATGCCGGAGGGTTCCGCCATCGGCGCTTCGATGGAGGCGGCGAAACAGGCCGAGGCTTTCCTGAAGGGCGACGGCGACGCGGCCTATTACGCCAGTTATATCGGCCGGGGGCCGCCGCGCTTCTGGCTTGGAACGAACCCGGCTCCGCCGGACGAGTCTTATTCGGAAATCGTAATCGTCGCCGGCAGCGCCGCGGAGCGGCTGCGCGCGCTGGTGATGACGATTGAAACGATGAACGCGGCTCGCTATTTGAGCGATCGCAAGCTGCACGATATGGTTGAGGCGGCGCTGAACGAGAATTGGCCGATCATCGCCGAGAATATCGACCTGATGATCGAAATCGTCATCGCTTGCGGCATGAAATCGGGAGAGTTCGCGGCCGGCGACGCCAAACTCGCCGCGCGGCTGGCGCACAGGGCCTGCGTCCGCTATCGCCACCCGCGCATGATGGTGGAATGCGCCGAGCGGCCCGAGCCAAGCGGCGCGCGAATGGTGGATTTTTGCCTGAGGGCGCTGCGCGATCCGGCATAAGTTCATTCGCGGGTGGCGAACTTCCACCGCTCACGCCAGCTTGTTTTGAGAGACCCGCGATGTCCAAAAAGTTCAGCCTCACCGAAGCGCCGCATGTCGCATTTCGCGTCTTGGCGATCCTCGAATTCCCGGGTCAACCGGCGCGGGCGTTCACGAGGCAGGAGGCGACCATTGTCTCGCGCGCGCTAAAAGCGGTCGCGCGGGGAATAAGCGCGGAGCGTCAGGTTTACATGAGTCCTATCGCGAGCGACCATGATTTCGAAGCGCGCGTGGTGGAGACGGGTGTTGTCGTGATCTTGGATGGATGCGCCGACGTTCAGTTGGATTGGAACGACGTCGACGCTCTTTCGCTGCGGTTCGCGTCTTTTGGTTCGGGCGGCTGATCGAGAATCGTCCGCTCGGCCGAGCGCGATCCGGCGAATATTGCCTACAAATGGACGTAGACAAATTTCGTCGCCTTGAGGGCGGGATAATTTTCACGCAGCGCCGCGGCGATTTTGCCGACGAGGCCCTTGTCGCCCGCCGCCGATGGACCGACGAAGTCGGTTCCCTGCATCCAGGTTTCGAGGAAGCAATGCAAAGTCTCGTCGTAATCGGCGCCGGTGGGATTCGCCGACTTGTCCGAGAGACTCGCGACGCCGCTCGCGTCGACCTCCAAACGCCAATCGCGGTCGTCGATCACCGATCCAATCAGCTTGGCGATGTCGGCATTCGTCCAGTCTTCCTTCAGATCCACGGACATGAGCGTCACTCTCCAGACAATGTTGGCCATGTTCAGAACCGGCGAAAACGCACGCGCGAGATTTCGCCGCGAGGACTTGAGTCCGAAAAGGTAGAAGCATGTAGTGGGCCAATGCCTCGGCGCGGCGACGCGCGATAATCTCGCGCGAAGCGATTGCTGGTATTGTCCGGTTCCGCGCCGGAGACGGCATGAGTCTTGCGGAAAAATAGCCTCACGCCGCGAGGGGAAATTGCAATGCCTATGGCCGAAACCGACATACAGCCGGGAAAATGCTACGCGACCGGGGGCAGCGAGAACTACAAAGTGCTGCATATCAATAGAGGCATCGTCTCCTATCAAACCTGGACGAAGGGCGCGAAGATGCACCCGCTGCGCACCAATGCGGGCGTCAAGGCTTTCGCCGCGGCCGTCATCAAGGAAATAGCGTGTCCGGCCGAGGGCTAGACTTCAACGGCCTTCACGCGTCGGCGGTCGAGGCGGCATCGCGCTTCTCTAGCAAAAGTCGGTTCGCGGACAGCGAAAACTCCCGCCAGGCGGCGCCTATGTCGCGTAGCGTCGTCGAGATGTAATCCTTCGACAGGCGGTGCTCCTCGGGGAAATTCGAAAGAGCGCAGGATGTCCGGTTAAAGTCTGTGATCGCGTCCAGCAGCGCTTGAATGAAGCCGTCGAAGGCCGCCTGGACTTTGGGCGTCAGATCGGAGCGACCGCGCTCGACGGCCACGCCGTCAGGGTTGAATGGCAGTTCCTCGAGAAAGGCCAACGCGTCGGTGAACGCCGCCTCCATGGCGCCAAGCATCGCGCGCTGAGTCAACTGCTCCCTCTGGCCATGGGAGAGCGCGTAGTTGAGTCTTTGGCGATAGCTGGCGAAGGTCGGCGCCTGTCTCGACGCCACCCATTCGCCGAAGCGTTCGAGACATCTCCGGTTGTCGAGATCGGGCGACGTTGGAGCCCGCGCTGTCGCCATCATGGAATCCTCTCGCGGCTTGAACAATTGATCGCGGATGCGAATGGCGGCGTTGATCGCGCCTTCGATATAGCCGCCGCCCTCGCGCGCTGTTTCCGACGCGCCGAGATAAAGCTTGCCGTCCCATCGCGATTGGCGCAGCGCGGTCGAGCCATAGTCGGGATGAGCGTCGGGCGAATCTAGGTCGGCCTGGGCGCAGGTGAATTTTTCGTTCGCCCAGTCCTGCATTCGCGGTTCGCCGGATTCGAGCGCCTTGCCGAATAGCTGGACGAACTGGCTCGCCACGAGCAGGGGCAGACCGTCGCGGAAGGCTTCGCGCATCTTCGCCGAGAGAGCGAAGAATCCGCCAAGCGCCGCCTTTGCGCCGGAAGCGTCGCAAGCGTCGAACACTTCTCCGAGCACCGCCTGTTCGTGAACCACGAAGGCGTTGCCGGAATGTCCCGCTTCGCGCCAGGCCGGAGGCCCCGAAAGACCGACCACGGCCTTGGCCTGAGCGGCCATCCATGTCGGCGTCGCGTTCATCGCCGCCTGATCGGCGCTGGGCAGCGTCGGCGTAAACCGCACATGTTCGGCGAGCAGGCGAGGCGGAACCGCGAGCACGACGCGGCGAGCGGCGACCGTAACCACCTCGCCTCCCGCGTCGAACAGCAGCTCGATATGGTCGCCGCGATCTCTGGCTTCGCGCAGCACGCAGCCGAGGCGAAGCGCTTCCTGGGGAAACGCCGCGGCGAGGCCTTCCACTAGCGACGCCATGCCGCCCTTCAACCGCTGGGCGCCCGCGTGGAGGCGCGGTGTCGCTCGGGTCGCCGGCGGCTCTTCGGGATCGGACAGCAGCAAGGCCGAACCCGGATCATATTGGTCGAAGCGCTCAAGGCCGAGTTCGTCCACCAGCCGGGAGACGGCGGGCTGCGTATCGGGCCAGAACCACGTCGGACCAAGATCGAGGCGCTCTCCGTTCGTCGGGTTTTGAACAGAGAGAACGCGCCCGCCCAGCCTTTCGCGCGCCTCGAAGAGAGCGAAGGACACGCCTCGCGCCGCGAGTTCGCGCCCCAGCGTCAGCCCACAAATCCCGGCGCCGACAATGGCGATTTCCAACATGGAGCACTCCTCGAACACGACCATCGAAGCGCGCACGCAAGCGCCGTGCCGACGGGCGGTCAAGATCGCGGCAAGGCGTTTGCTAGGCGTCATGCGACATCCGATGGTCCCTTACGTCATGACTCCCAAATTCGCTCCGCCGCCGCCGTCCGATTTCGGACAAACCGACCCAGCGCTCGGCATTCCGCGCATGGCGTCGCTGCTCGCCGAGATGGAGGACGAGCCGGATGAGGAAGCGCTGAACCACATGTCGGAACAGGTGGAGGCCGGCTGTCTGGCCGACGCGGCTCCGTCCGAAATTTGGCCCGAGCTGGTTCGTGGACTGATGGGGCCCTCGCCGTCCAAAATGCTCAAGATTTTGCGCGAATGCGGCGCGCTGTCGCAAATCTTGCCCGAGGTGGCGGCTTTGTTCGGCATTCCGCAAATCTCCGACGAAGCGACCGACGTGGATCTCGGCGAACACGTGCTGAACTCGCTCGCCGAGGCGGCGCTCCGCGACGCGCCGCTGGCGGCGCGCTTCGCCTTGCTTGTGATGAACGTCGGCAAGTCGGATTCGCCGCCCGAACATCTTCCGGTCCACTACAAACACATGGATCGCGGGCGCCCGCGCATCGAAGCGCTATGCGAGCGCTTCGGCGCATCGGCGGAATGCCGGGAATTGGCCCTTCTGTCGCTGGCCGAATGCGAGCGCGTGCATCGTGTTTCGAAAGCGCGCGCCGGGCCTGTCGCCTTGATGCTCGAACGGCTGGGA
>JBAWEN010000563.1:0-5731 GCA_049591215.1 Methylocystis sp.
CCCGGACCCCAGGCGACATGCGGCGCGATGGCGGGATCGCCGTCGCCGGGCCGCGCGGCGCGCACCAGATCGAGAATGGCGTCGACGATTTTTTCGCCGACCGGCAACCGCCGCACCAAGCGCTGCACGACCATCAATTCATCAGCCGTCAGCGCCTGCGTCGGCTGCGCGACATGCTCGCCGGTCGTCTCCAGCAATATGCGCCGCTCGTTGGCCCGGTCGGGATAGACCACGTCGATCTGCAACAAGAAGCGGTCGAGCTGCGCCTCGGGCAGCGGATAGGTGCCCTCCTGCTCCAGCGGATTTTGCGTCGCCAGCACATGGAAGGGGCGCGGCAGGTCATGCGGCTGGCCGGCGATGCTGACGTGATATTCCTGCATCGCCTGAAGCAGGGCCGATTGCGTGCGCGGCGACGCCCGGTTGATTTCGTCCGCCATCAGCAATTGCGCGAACACCGGCCCCCTGATGAAGCGGAAGGCGCGGGATTTGTCGGCCCCCTCCTCCAGCACTTCGGAGCCCAGAATATCGGCGGGCAAAAGATCGGGCGTGAACTGCACGCGCTTGGTGTCGAGTCCGAGAACCTTGCCCAGCGTGTCCACGAGCTTGGTTTTGGCGAGGCCGGGCACGCCGACCAGCAGGCCATGGCCGCCGGCCAGCAGCGTGACCAGCGCCTGTTCGACCACTTCCTCCTGCCCGAAAATCACGCCGGCCACCGCCTCGCGGGCGCGGCGGATTTCGTCGAGCGCGCGGTCGGCGCTGGCGATGACGGCGGCGTCGAAGGCGATGGGCGATTGATCGGTCATGTTTGCGCGGACTCAGGCGTTGGAGGAGATTGGCGGAACCGGAACGGCGCGCGATTCCGCGTCGCATGATAGCTTAGAACGCCAAGCGGCGTTGTCGATATGAAAGACGCCGGCTTGGGCAATTGGTTAATGTTCAACGCAAAGGCGCGGGAATTATGGCGACGAACGCCGATATTAACCGTGCATGACGCGTTAACCATCGCGCCCCGCGCCTGCGCACCTTCGCCAAAGCGTGTATAACAACCCAAACTCGCCACCGCGCCTCGCAGGCGCCAACGAAGGCTTCCTCGCCCATGTGGCGCGCCATTATCGAGACCACGCTGTTTTTTTCCGCCCCGTTCGCGCTCTATGCCTTGTTTCATCTGTTGCAGATGCGCTGGCCCTTCGTCGCCGAACTCTGGACCAAGGGCGTCGTGTCGACGCTCACCGTCGCGGGGCTCGTGATCGCCGTCGCCGGCCTCTTGCTGATTGGCCTCGGGCCGCGCAGTCAGGGAACCTATGTGCCGGCGCATATCGAGAATGGACGCCTTGTTCCCGGACGGTTCGAGTGACGGGCGCGAGCCGCGTCCTGAACGATCCAAAGCTCGCGCGCTTGTTCGCGGCGCTGGCCGAGACCGGGCGCGAGTCGCGGGTCGTTGGCGGCGCCGTGCGCGACGCGCTGCTGGGTCTTGAGCCGCACGAGATCGACATCGCCACCGCGGCGCTGCCCGGGGCGGTCGCCAAAGCCGCGCGAGACGCGGGGTTGAAGGTCGTCCCCACCGGCCTCGCCCATGGCACGATGACGGTCATCGTCGAGGGGAAGCCTTTCGAGGTGACGACGCTGCGCGAGGATGTCGAGACATATGGGCGCGCCGCGAAGGTGCGATTTGGCGCCGATTTCGAAAGAGACGCGCTGCGCCGGGACTTCACCGTCAACGCGCTGTCGCTGTCGCCGGATGGGCGCCTCCACGATTACACCGGCGGCCAGGCCGATCTGAAGCGACGCAAAATTCGCTTTATCGGCGATCCCGCCACGCGCATCGCCGAGGATTATCTGCGCGTCCTGCGCTTCTTTCGGTTTCATGCCGCCATTGGCGAAGGTCCGCTCGACCCGCCGGGGCTGCACGCGGCGATTCTCGCGCGCGAAAATCTCAGCCTTCTGTCGCGCGAGCGGATTCGCGCGGAACTGCTCAAACTTCTGATCGCGCGGCGGGCGGCGACGACGGTTCGCGAAATGTCGCGGGCCGGCGTGATCGAGATTTTGCTGGGCATGGATTATCCGGCGCGGCTGGAGCGCCTCGCCGCCATCGAGACGACGCGCGGCGCTTCGCCCGACCCCATCCTGCGCCTCGCCGCGCTCGCGGTCGTCGTGCGCGAGGACGCCGAGCGTTTGCGCGAGCGACTGCGCCTCTCCAACGCCGAATATGCGCGCCTCGCGCTGGCGGCGGGGCTGGTCGAGGAGCTGCGCGGCCGGGGCGGAAGCCTTTCGACGCATGAACTGAATGCAATGCTGTTCCTGCATGGCCGGGCCGGCGCGGCCGACGCGCTGGCGCTGCTGCATGCGGAGAGCGCCGCTCCGCCTGACGACGCGGGGTGGCGACAAGCCGCGACATTCATCGCCGAAGCGGAGCCGCCGACCTTTCCGCTCAAGGGGGCCGATCTCGTGGCGCGGGGCGTCGCGCCCGGACGCGCCTTGGGCGCCGCCCTCAAGCGTTTGCAGGCCAACTGGATCAGGGCCGGATTTCCGCGCGATCCGCGCCGCGTATTGCAATTGCTCGAGGATGTCGCGCCGAACGGCGAGGATTGAACCCGCGGCAAAATTCGCGACTCCCTTTCAAATTGAAAACGCGCTAGCCTGCTTAAACGAACTTCGGCCGCGGAGGCGCAAATGAACTTCGAAACGACACGACCAGGAGATGTCGCCAGGCGGATCGCGCAACGAGCGCGCCAGACAAGATCCGCCGGCCGAGGCGACGGCTGGCGGCGCGAAACCTTCACCATGGCGCGGGTGGACGCGCGCGACAAGGCGCGCGAATGGTTCGAGCTTTATCCGAAGGCCGCCTATATGACCGAGATAGAGTTCTGGCGCCAACTCGACGACGGCCGCATCGAATTTACGATCAGACGGCTGCCCAGCGCGGATTGACGTTAAGTGTGGAAGGAAGGTCGGGGTTTTGGCGCGCCAAAACGGCGACTTTGGCCCAGAGCAGCAGTCCAACCCGGCTCCCCCGACGCCCCCTACTCCGGTTGCACATCGGGCGTGCGCCACGCGAGATGCTGGCCGCTGTCGACCGCGATCATCTGTCCCGTCACGGTCCGCGCTCGCGCCAGATACATCGCGGCGTCGACGACTTCGGAAAGATCGGCCGGACGGCCCAGCGGCACGCCCGCGACCTCCGCCGCGAACTCTTCTTTTCCAAGCTTTTCGTTTGGCAATACCGGACCCGGCCCCACCGCGTTCACACGAATTTTTGGCGCGAAGGCCTGCGCCATCGTCCGCGTCGCGGCCCACAACGCCGATTTCGTCAGCGTATAGGTGAAATAATGCGGCGTCAGCCGCCAAACCCGCTGGTCGATCACATTGACGATGGCGCCCTCCGCGCCGGGCGGCAGCCGCGCCGCGAAGCCCTGCGCCAGTAATAGCGGCGCGCGCAGATTGATCGCCATCTGCCGCTCATAGACCTCCAGCGAGAAATCCTCGGCGCCGTCCGGCTCGAACACCGAGGCGTTATTGACGAGCAGCGTCAGCGGCCCAAAAACGCTCTCGGCGCGCTCGATCAGCCCTCGCGCCTCCCGCGCGTTGGAGAGGTCGGCCGCGACAGTCTCCGCGCGCGCGCCTCGCGCCCGCAGCGCCGCCGCCGCCGCCGTCGCCTCCGGCATGGAGCGGGGCGAAGCGTGCAAGATCACCTGGCGCCCGTCCCCAGCGAATCCCTTGGCCAAGGCTAGGCCAATACGCCGCGCCGCGCCTGTCACCAGCACGGGCCCAAGGCCTTCCGACCCACTCATGCAAGTCCCCCTGGCGATTGAGCGACATTTCCGCGAGCCGCGTCCGTCGTATCGGGCCGCCGTCCGAACGAACCCCTTATTCACGCTTTATTAGCCAACATCAACGGAAATCGAAACCACGTTGTTTAGCCCGAATGAAACATCGGCAAATATTACATGGCTTTATCCTATAACTATCAAATTCGCGCCATAAAGTTTACTCAAAGTTTCCCATGGTGTTGCTTTTGCGGACTCGGTCGACGGCTTGAAGGGAAGGTCTTGTTAAGATGAATCATTATAATTCGATTCATCACAGCGAACGGCATCAGCCATCGCGATGGATGAATGCAAGAGCCGCGCCGCCCAAGTTTAAGGGCGCGCGTGGCGCGTAAGCGGAGTTGAGTTATGAGACAGGCCCTGTTCGCGACGCTGCTCGCGCCCCTCGTCCTTGTGGCGACGCCCGTGCTGGCCGCGGATCTGCCGCGCGGCTCTCCCCCGCCCCAGGACTATTATTCGCCGACGCCGGTCGCCAACTGGGAAGGTCTTTATGTCGGCATCAACGGCGGCATTGGCTTTGGCTCCTTCACCGACGACGCCAATACGCCGATCGCCAATCCGACTGGAGGCCTGATCGGCTTCACCGCGGGCTACAATCACATGGTCGCGCCCAACCTTTTGATCGGTATTGAAAGCGATTTCGATTTCGCCGGCCTGAATGCGTCGCAGACCCCATATTTCGGCCTCGCCACTCAGGGCAGCGTCAACGACATATTGACGATCCGCGGGCGCGTCGGCTACGTCATGGACCGCGCGCTCGTCTATGTCACCGGCGGCTTCGCCGGCAGCAACAACACCGTCAGCGTGAGCAGTGTGTGGGGCGGCGCATTTTACGGGCAGCAGTCGATCTTCCAGACGGGTTGGGCGCTCGGCGCGGGCATCGAATTCATGCTGACCAACAATCTCTCGGCCAAAGCCGAATATTTATTCACTTCGGTGGGGTCCGACCGCTACTTCGACTATTCGTACAACGCGTTACAGTCCGCGGTGAACACATCGGCGGTCAAGGTCGGCGCGAACTATCACTTCTGATGAAGTCGTCCAACGCGGATAAGAAGAGCCCGGAGCGAAAGTCCGGGCTTTTTCGTACGCGCGATACACCTCGCCCTTATATAATGGTCGACGCAGCGCAAAGACGCGGCTGCGTTTCAGGTTCGATAAGTCAGGAGAGCGACATGGGTATTTTGGATTTTCTGTCGAAGAAAAGCCCCGCCGCGCCGGCGCCCGCCGGGGCCACCGAGACGACCGCCGCTCCGGCCGATGCGCTGAAAGCCGAAATCGCCAAGCACGGCCTCGACGCCTCCAAGATCAACATCGCCGTCGACGGCTCCACGGTTACGCTGACCGGCGGCGCGGCGACGACGGCGGACGCCGAAAAAATCGCGCTCGCGGTCGGCAACACCAAGGGCGTGACCAAGGTCATCAATAATATCGCCGCGGACGCGCCGCATCAGGATTCGGGCTTCTACACCGTCAAATCCGGCGACACGCTTTGGAAGATCGCCGAACAGAGCTACGGCCCCGGCCAGGGGCCGAAATATCAACAGATTTTCGAGGCCAACAAACCGCTGCTGAAGAACGCCGACTCGATCTTCCCCGGCCAGGTGCTGCGCATCCCCGGCGCGACCGGAGCCGCCGGCAAGCAAGCGAGCGCCGCCCCGGCCGGCGACGACAAGAAGGGCGACGACATCGTCTGGAAAGCGCCCACGACCTGATCGCTCGCCAATAATTGCGCGCGGAAAAACTTCCGCGCGTTTTTTAAGCCTTGGTCGTTTCGAAGGACGGCGTGTTACTGGCGAAAGCGTCGAGCCACGTAACAAGTCTCGGATGGCCCGCGCGCCACGCGCCTTCGAACCGCAAATCGAGATAGCCCAGCGCCGTCGCCAGCGCGATATGACCGATGTCGA
>JBAWEN010000564.1:0-2973 GCA_049591215.1 Methylocystis sp.
CCACAGGCCCAGCGACATCGACACCGGCAGTTTTTCGCCGATCAGCTTCAGCACGCTCTCGTCACGAAAATAGCTGCGGCCGAAATCGAACATCGCGTAGTTCTTCACCATCAGAAGAAAACGCTCCCAGGCCGGCTTGTCGAAGCCGAACTGTTTTTCCAGCTCGGCGATGAACTTTGGATCGAGCCCCTGCGCGCCGCGATATTTCGATGATGCGTCGCCGCCGCCGGCCGCCATTTGCGTCGAGGAGCTTTGCCCGACTTCGCTGCCGCCGCCGGAAAAGCGCCCGGTGGCGCCAGTGTCATAGCCCTGCAACTGAGCGATGATTCGCTCGACCGGGCCGCCCGGCGCGAATTGCACGATGACGAAGGAAATAAACATGATGCCGAGGATCGTCGGAATCATCAGCAGCACGCGCCTTGCGATATAGGCTCCCATCGATCAGCGCCCCGTGAAGTTGATTTTATGCGCCTTTTCCTCGTCCCACCACCAGGTCGAGGCGACGCCGGGATCGAAATGCGGCGGCCGTTCCGGACGACCGAACAGATCCCAGTGAGCGATGCGATGCACCGGATTGTACCAATGCGGAACCCAATAGTGGCCAGCGCGCAGCACGCGGTCGAGCGCCCGGGAGATTGTGACCAGCTCTTCGCGCGTCGCGGCGGTAAGCGCCTTTTCGATCAGCGCGTCGACGACGGGATCGGAAATCCCGGTGAAATTGCGCGACCCATCCACATGCGCGACCCGCGAGCTGAAATAAGCGCGAAGCTCCTCGCCCGGCGACCAGCCCATCACCAAATTATCGACAACCACGTCGAAATCGAAACTGTCGAGCCGCTGCTTGAATTGCGCCGCATCGACGATTCGCTGGCGCGCATTGACGCCCAGCAGGCTCAAATTCTTGATGAAAGGCTGCGTGTGGCGTTCGAACAAACTGGAATAGTCCAAAAATTCGAATTCGAGCGGGGCGCCGTCAGGCAGTCGGAGCCCATTGCCTTTGCGCTGGCAGCCGGCCGCCGCGAAAAGTTCAGCGGCGTGCTTCAACAGCGCGCGGTCCTGGCCCGAACCATCCGAGACTGGCGGCGAAACAGCCTCGCCGAAAACCGCGTCAGGCAATTTGTCGCGAAACGGTTCGAGCAGCGCCTTCTCGGCGTCGCTCGGCAGGCCCGTCGCCGCGAGCGGAGAGTTCTCGAAATAGGAAGTGACGCGCTTATAGGCGTCGTACATCAGATTGCGGCTCGTCCACTGGAAATCGAAGCAATAGCCGATCGCCTCGCGAATGCGCGGATCGGCGAAGACTTTGCGGCGCGTGTTAAAGACCCAGCCCTGTATGCCGGGAATATTGGCGTTGGGGAGTTCGAAGCGCTTGACGCGGCCGTCCTTGAAGGCGGGAAAATCATATCCCGTCGCCCAGACGCGGGCGATGTTCTCCTCGCGCTCAGTGAAGGCGCCCGCCTTAAAAGCTTCAAAGGCCACCTGGCTGTCGCCAAAATATTCGAACCGGACGGCATCGAAGTTGGAGAGACCTACATTGACTGGGAGATCCTTGGCCCAATAGTCGGGGACGCGCTGATAGGCGATAAAGCGCCCTTGCTCGAACGAGCCGATTTTATAGGCGGCGGAGCCAAGCGGCGGCTCCAGCGTCGTCTTCTCGAAATCGTGATTCTCATAATAGGCTTTCGAGAAGATCGGCTGAGCCGCGACGGTGATGGGCAGATCGCGCGTGCGCTCCGGCGCGAAACGCACGACCAAAATATCGTCGGCCTCGGCCTCGGCGCTTTTCAGGTCGCGCAGCAGTTGCGCGATGACGGGATGCCCCTTGGCGCGCAAAAGATTGAGCGAAAAGGCCGCGTCATGCGCGGTGAGTTTGGAGCCGTCGTGAAACCGCGCCTCGGGACGCAAAAAGAAACGATAGGTCAGCCGATCCGGCGAAATGCGCACGGATTTGGCCACGAGGCCGTAGAGCGCGTCGCGCTCGTCCAGGCTTTGCGTCATTAGACTGTCGAAGACGAATGACAGGCCGCTGGCGGGACTGCCACGCAGAACATAGCCGTTCAGCGTGTCGAAGGTTGGCGAGGGCGGCGATAGCGTCAGCGTTCCGCCCTTGGGCGCGTTCGGATTCGCATAGCCGAAATGTTTGAAGTCCGGCTTCTCGTCGAGTTCGCCGAAAATCGAGAGCCCGTGGCTTTCGGTTTCGCCCGCCTCCAGCGCGGCCGCGAAGTCTCGCGGGGCCGCCAGCAGAGCCAGCCCGGCGGCGCCCGTTTGCAAGGCGCGGCGGCGGGATATGGGAAACGCAAAGCGATGCTCTTTCACGGGATCGGCCTCGAATTGTGGGGGGAAACGCGCGCCCGGCGCGCCTCCAGATGATTCACCCCGATTATGTCGGAATTTGGCGCCCCCGCCAGCCCCCATTCCTCGCCAGGGCGGTCGGGGCGAGGCGAAACGGCTTTTCGGCGGTTTTATATTTCGGCGCCTTTTCTTATATGAGCAATGCGCCGCGGCCCGCGAGGCGGGAGACGCGACGCAACCATAGAGGGAGAGACCATACGATGGATCCGCGCCAGTCCAGCCTGTTCCGCCAGCAGGCTTTCGTCGATGGGTCGTGGATTGATGCGGAGAGCGGCGCTGTTTTCGCCGTGCGCGACCCGGCGACCGGCGAACTTCTGGGCCATGCGCCCGACATGGGCGCGGGCGAAACGCGGCGCGCCATCGCCGCCGCCGAGCGCGCCCTGCCGCTCTGGCGCGGCAAGACCGCCAAGGAGCGGGCGCAAATCATGCGCCGCTGGTTCGAGTTGATCCTGGCCGAGCAGGAGACGCTGGCTCAAATCATCACCGCCGAACAGGGGAAGCCGCTCGTCGAGGCGCGCGGCGAAATCCTCTACGGCGCCTCTTTTATCGATTGGTTCGCCGAGGAGGGGCGGCGCGTTTATGGCGACGTGCTGCCGATCATCGGCTCCGACCGCCGTCTGCTGA